>CAYMDB010000004.1:0-28978 GCA_964388865.1 uncultured Flavobacteriaceae bacterium | reverse complement strand
AAAAACACCAACATTTATATTTCTGGACCTTAAAGGATGTGTTATGCTGGAACATCATACATTTTATCGCGTGGCTCCTTAATTGGCTTATCGCTCATATAATCATCAAAGGTCATGTAACGATCTATCACTCCATTAGGAGTTAATTCTACGATGCGGTTACCAATGGTTTGCGCAAATTCATGATCGTGTGTAGTGAGTAAAATCGTTCCCATAAAATTCTTTAAAGAATTATTAAATGCCGTAATACTTTCCAAATCTAAGTGGTTGGTTGGTTCATCTAACATCAATACATTGGCTCTAACCATCATCATTCGGCTTAACATACAACGAACTTTTTCGCCTCCAGATAAGACATCTGCTGTTTTTAAAGCCTCTTCACCACTAAAAATCATCTTGCCCAAAAATCCACGAATGTAAACCTCTTCGCGTTCTTCTTCCGAAGTTGCCCACTGACGCAGCCAGTCTACAAGGGTTAATTTATTGTCAAAATATTCGCTATTATCTAATGGCAAATACGATTGATTGGTCGTTACACCCCAGGCAATCTTGCCGGCATCTGCTTTTTCTTTACCATTTATAATTTCGTAAAAGGCTGTGGTAGCTCTGGAATCTTTTGAATAGACCACCACTTTATCTCCTTTTGCCAAATTAAGGTGGATATCTTTAAACAGTACCTCGCCATCTAAAGTTGCCGTTAATCCATCAATATTTAAAATTTGATCTCCAGCCTCGCGCTCACGTTCAAAAATGATGGCAGGGTAACGACGACTAGAGCGCTTAATATCTGCAATATTTAATTTTTCAATCATCTTCTTTCTACTCGTTGCTTGTTTAGATTTGGCAACGTTGGCAGAAAACCGACGAATAAATTCTTCTAATTCCTTTTTCTTTTCTTCGGCTTTTTTGTTTTGCTGAGCATGTTGTTTAGCCGCTAATTGAGAGGACTCATACCAAAAGGTATAATTACCCGAAAAATGAGTAATCTTTCCGAAGTCAATATCTGAAATATGAGTACAAATGGAATCTAAAAAGTGTCTATCGTGAGATACCACGATAACACAGTTTTCGTAATTGGCTAAGAAATTTTCTAACCACGAAATCGTTTCATAATCTAAATCGTTAGTAGGCTCATCCATGATTAATAAATCTGGATTTCCAAATAAAGCTTGGGCTAATAACACCCTCACTTTTTGTTTACCATCTAAATCCCTCATTAAGGTGTAATGGTTGTCCTCCTTGATGCCTAAGTTAGATAACATGGCAGCAGCATCACTATCGGCGTTCCAGCCATTCATCTCTTCAAACATAACCTGAAGTTCACCAATCTTCTCTGCGTTTTCATCGGTGTAATCGGCATAAAGTGCATCGAGTTCTGACTTCAGCTTATAAAGTGGTTTATTACCTTTTAGTACGGTTTCTAAAACCGTATCCTCGTCGTGCTTATTGTGGTTTTGCTCTAATACAGACATGCGTTTTCCGGGCTCGAGGTGAACTTGGCCAGATGTGGGATCCATTTTACCAGCAATAATGTTTAGGAAGGTCGATTTTCCTGCACCATTCGCACCGATGATTCCGTAAATATTACCATTGTTGAACGTGGTATTTACATCATCAAAAAGTATGCGTTTTCCAAATTGTACCGAAAGATTAGAAACTGAAAGCATGTGCTGAAATTTTAATATGTTAATCTTAGTACTATCTAAGATGAATTTTGAGAGTGCAAAAGTAGAAAATTATAGCCATTAGACGAAATAAATAAACCGCATAACAAGTTTTAACGCGGTGTTAACAAGAGTTGAAAGCTCCAAACTATATTTTTGTTAGCAATATTTAATCCAACTCTCTTGTTTTACAAATATTTATTGTTTAGTATTTTTCTGACTTCTTTTACTTTAGGATGTAATTCTAAAAGCGAGAATACTAACTTTGCTTATATTGGTGGTGAAATTATTAACCCTAAAAACCATAGTGTAATTTTATATAACACTAAAGGAAAAGGATCTGATACGCTGACCTTAGATAGCAACAATAGGTTTCTTCATAAAATTACAAATTTAGAGACAGGTTTATACTCTATTAGACATGGTGGTGAATACCAAATGCTAATTTTGGAACCGAATGACAGCATCATGCTTCGCTTAAATACATACGATTTTGACGAATCTTTAGTATTTACAGGTCGCGGCTCAAAAAAAAATAACTATCTCATCAAAACTTATCTCAACAACGAACAAGAAGCCAAAAAATTAAGTACATACTCCCACAAGGAACCAGAAGAATTTAATGCTTTTATAGAAAGTAGAAGACAAAATCGCTTACAAGAGTTTTACGCGTTTTTAGAGCACAATGAAGAATCCCCTTTCTTTCGATCGGTTATTGAAGCCAACATTAATTACAATGCTTATGCCGATAAAGAAATTTATCCTTTTGCTTATTTCGGAAATAATAAGTTGACACATATTAAAGATTTACCAGAAAATTTTTATGCCTTTAGAAGTTCTGTGGATTATAATGCTACTCATCTCAGTAATTTTTTTGCTTACAACCGCTTTTTGTTTGCACATTTTGATAATCTAGCTTTAAAAACTTATTATAAACAAAATGCCTATCACAGTAAATTTAATAGACACGCAACAGCCTATAATATCGCTAAATTAGATTTAATTGACAGTTTAATTACGGACGAAACCATAAGAAATAATCTATTAAAATATAAAGCTAGAGATTTTATTAGTCATAATCACAGTGAAGCTGAAGCCCAAGAACTTTTAGATTATTATTTAGCTAAAAGCACCAATGCTGAGGATAAAACTTATATGACAGATTTGGTAGCCTCGTTGAAACTTTTGAGACAGGGCAATCCTTTACCAGAATTAACGATGGTTAATTATGATAACCAGGAATACTCAATTTCTGAAATTATAAAAAAACCCACAATTATTTATTTCTGGACGTCGCACAGAAAAGAGCAGTACAGAAACAGTCATTATAAAGTGAGAACATTAAAAACAAAGTTTCCAAATATTGATTTCGTCTCTGTGAATATCAATGACAACGATGATATTTTCTGGAAAAACATCATTAAGCAATATCAATTTCCTACAACCTGCGAATATAAGTTTAAGGACTCTAAAAAAGCGCTTCAAACATTAGCACTTAACTATCTTAATAAAGCTATCATTGTCGATGAAAACGGTCACATTCTTCATCCGAATGCTAACATCTACAACTCAGAATTTGAAAACACTTTAGAAGACTTATTACAACAAAAAAAGCACCTTATTAAATAACGTGCTTTTCTAAATTTTAAACTCATCTCGTTTAGTTTCCTTTTTTATAATCCGCTAAGAATTTCTCTAAACCAATATCCGTAAGTGGATGTTTTAACAACCCTGTAATTGAACTTAAAGGACCTGTCATGACATCTGCCCCTAATTTCGCACAATCAATAACATGCATGGTATGACGCACAGAAGCTGCTAATATTTCTGTTTCAAAGGAGTAGTTATCGTATATATGACGGATTTCAGCAATAAGATTTAAACCATCTGTAGAGATATCATCTAATCTCCCAATAAATGGAGACACATAAGTTGCACCAGCTTTTGCAGCAAGTAATGCTTGACCTGATGAGAATACTAAAGTGACATTGGTTTTTACGCCGCGGTCCGAAAAATACTTACAAGCCTTAATCCCATCTTTAATCATTGGTAATTTAATTACAATCTGACTGTGTAATTCGGCCAAAGCCTCGCCTTCTCTTACCATTCCATCAAAATCGGTAGCAATAACTTCAGCTGAAACATCTCCATCTACAATATTACAAATGTCAACATAGTGCTTCATAATATTGTCTGTACCGGTAATACCTTCCTTAGCCATTAATGACGGATTTGTAGTCACCCCATCTAAAATACCCATGTCTTGAGCTTCTTTAATCTCGTCTAGGTTAGCTGTATCAATAAAAAATTTCATGTAAAATATATTTGAATTGTTGTATTTAAACTTGTCGCAAATTTACGATTATTAGTTAGTTTGATTTCAAAATAACAATCAAAATATTTGAATGTGCTCAGTTTGAGGCAAAACCTATTCTATTATAAGGCTATACGTTTTGGAGGCAGTGTAACCACATAACACTTCGGGAGCATCGTCATATTCATTTCTAAACGGGCCATCAACTTCAACAAAAATACTGATCTCAAAGGTTCCAGGCTCAACCGCCAGACCTTCAATACTAATTGTTCTATAGTTCACATAATAATCAAGACCTAATGGTAAGCCTTCCACTTCAAAAAAATAGTCGTAATCATTATCATTAGGTTCGTTGCGTATGCCTGCATCGAGATCAACATAGTAATAAGTATTTAATGATCCGATAGGAAACTCCTTATTACCAAGTTCTGGTTCTCTAGGAATGACGCAACTTAACAAATCACTGCATCCAAAAAATAGCAGCATGAACAAAGCAAACGGTAAATAGTGAGAGACTTTCATAACGACTATATTTAAACATTTTGTCTCAAAAAATATACCAATTTAAGTCAGAGCTTATAATGATTCATCAATAATTTTTCATAAAGACTATCTGGCAAGACGCGTTTCAACACAATCGAAAATTTCTGCATAAATGCACCAACTTTGTAATGTGTTTTCGGATTTTTAGCTTGTATAATTTTATAAATCGCTTCTGCCATTTGTTGTGGATCGCTGCCGCTATTCACATGGGCATCCATCATTTTTAAGGTATTTCCGTAAGGTGTTTTGTATGGGGAATTTTCTAGAATTGGAGCGTGATACCGTCCAGCCGCAATGTTAGTGGCAAAATCACCTGGTGCCACATTGGTCATGTGGATATTAAAGTCTTTAATTTCCATTCTAAAGGCTTCGGTAATTAACTCTAAGGCACCTTTACTAGCGCTGTAAATGCCACGATATGGTAAACCCATATAGCCAGCAATGGACGTAACATTTATAATTAATCCAGAATTCTGCGCTCGCATCACTGGCAAAACTGCTTTTATAACGTTGATTGGTCCAAAAAAATTAGTTTCAAAATTTCGTTTGATTTCTTCTTCGGGAATTTCTTCAATGGGTCCGGTAATCCCAGCACCAGCATTGTTTAAGAGTACATCAATTTTTGATGCTTGTTTTATAACTTCAGCAATACAACTTGAAATTGTTTCTGCTTTTGTCACATCTAAAGCTACAATAGGAAACTTACTTTCGGGATAACGTTCTGGATTTCGGCTTGTGCCGTAAACCTCAAAACCTTTGGTTTGAAGAAACTCGCCTACCGACTTTCCTATTCCCGAAGATCCACCAGTTATTAAGACAACTTTAGACATAAAATGAAAAGTTTTAGGGTCGCAAATTACAAATTTATAGGAGACTTTTGGGCATAAAAAAAGGCAAGCTACCTACATCACACCGCTACGACCACTTACCTTTGCTGCGTTCCCGCCCTGGAGGATTCAGCAGGAGCTGGTTGTGTAGGACTTGCCGGCTGCAAAGATACAATCTTTTAATACTTTCGCAATGATTTTTAAACTGAATTTTATTTAATAACTTGCTCAAAAATTCAAAAGAACTCATGCACTTATCTAAATATATTACAGTCATTTGCTTAAGCCTTGTTTTAAGCAATTGTAAAGGTAAAAACGCGGCTAATCAAACCGGTTTAACCATTAGCACAAATTTAAAATCTATACTGTTGGGTGACACCTTAAAGCTGTCTGTAAACAATCCAAAACAATTGAATATTGAATCTATTACTTACCTATTAGATGGTAAACCCATTTCTGAAACTAAAATTTTAAAGGATATTATTTTAGGCGACAAAGTAATTACCGCCGAAATAAAATACGATGATGAGATCATAACCCTAACCAAACCAATTACAATATATAATGATGTTATTCCAGCTTATTACAGCTATGAGGTAATCAATACCTATCCGCACGATATGACATCCTACACCCAAGGCTTAGAATTTTTTAATAGCGAATTATACGAAAGTACCGGCCAACTCAAAGAATCAAAACTTAGAAAAGTGAATTTTGAAACGGGTGACATCCTCAAAAACATCAACTTAGAAGACCGTTACTTTGGTGAAGGCCTTACCATTTACAATAACAACATCTATCAATTGACCTGGCGATCAAAAACAGGTTTTATTTACAACCTAGACACCTTTGAAAAAATAAGCAGCTTTAAATACGGTAAAAGTAAGGAGGGTTGGGGACTTTGCAACGACGGCGAACGCTTATATAAATCGGATGGCACGGAAAAAATATGGTTTTTAAATCCTGAAACCTTAGCAGAAGAAGGCCATATTGAAGTGTACACTGAAAAAGGAAAAATACCGAGTTTAAATGAACTCGAGTGGATCAATGGAAAAATTTTCGCCAACATCTACCAACGTAATGGTGTGGTGATTATCAATCCTAAAACTGGAGGCGTTGAAGGTGTCATCGATTTTAAACCTTTACGTAAGTTGGTGACCCAGCATCCAGATTTAGACGTACTTAATGGTATTGCCTACCATCCAGAGCGCCAAACCATATTTGTGACTGGTAAAAATTGGGATAAACTTTTTGAAGTGACGATAAAAAAGAACTAAGGGGTTATGCAAATATTTGAAAAAACCATTACGGTTTCTAAGGACGACTTAGACGAACTCAACCATGTCAACAATGTGCGTTATGTGCAATGGGTGCAAGATATTGCTAAGGATCACTGGCTGGCTTTTGTTTCCAAAGACATTTTAGATACTTACGATTGGTTTTTGGTGAGTCACCATATTAAGTATAAGAGTCAGGCTTTGTTAGGAGATACCCTAATTCTAAAAACATTTGTCCCAAAAATTGAAGGTGTCAGCACCACGAGGCACGTTGAAATCACAAACGCTAAAACTGAGAAGCTCATTGTAAGCTCTAAAACCAAATGGTGCCTCATTAATAAAAAGACACAGCGCCCAGCGCGAATTACTGAAGAAATCGCAGCACTTTTTAATTAACATTTTATTAGGTTAAAGTTTATTTAATTGAGGGATTGTTGTCAACTGAAAGTACTTTATTAGCGCACCAATCAATTCAACATGCGTCGTTTATTCCTTTTTACTGCACTTCTGGGTTTGCCTTTTTTAGTTAAAGCACAGACACTTAAAGGGAAAATTTACAACGCCACTTCAACATTAAAAAATATAAAAGTTTTTAACACAACCGAAAATCGTTTTACGGTGAGTAACACTGATGGTGATTTTAGTATTGAAGCTAAAATAAACGATACCATTGCTTTTGAATCGTTGTTTTACCATCCTAAAACCGTGATTTTAAAACCAATTCATTTCGAAGATATAGCTATTTTTGAACTAAAGGAACTCGTTAGCGAATTAGATGAAGTTGAGGTAAAAGCAGAACCTAAGCAACCTGTTTTTAAAGAAGAAACTTATAATATTGAACTTAAAAATTTAATTAAAGAAGATATTAAAAACAACCCTGAAAAGTATGCACCCATTGGAAATAATCAAGGTGTCGATTTTGTTTATATCTTTAGAAAAGTTTTTGACCTGATAAAAAGAAAAAAGCCAAAATCAACTGAATACCAAGCGATTACTTACACTCATCTGGATTCATTATTTAGCAAAAGCACATTTTTTAATACGCAGTTAATTACCGACAATCTTAAAATTCCTGAAGACAAAGCACATCTCTTTTATGATTTTTGTGCGGCCAAGCAGATGAGTTCAGAATTACTTAAAGAAAGTAAAAAAATGGAATTACTCGAAAACTTGGTTTTAAACAGTCAGCTGTTTTTAATTTTGCTTGAAGAGTACGGTGAAAAAAGTGTTTCCAAAGATTAAGTCGTTTTTATAATTCTGCAGCTTCATACTAAATCCTAAGTTCAAAAGTTATATTTTTAAGCCGTAATTATAATTTTCACTTATGAAGCGATTGCTATCATTTTTATTATGCTTTGGAGTCTTAGTTTTTTGGAGTTCGTGTCGTAACGATTTCGAATTTTCCCCAAGTACTGGAAACCTCGAATTTGCAAAAGATACCGTCTATTTAGATACCGTTTTTTCGAATATTGGCTCTAGTACCTACAACCTAAAAGTCTATAATCGCAGTAATGAAGATATTGTTATTCCTACCATTCAATTAGAAAATGGAGTCAATTCCTTTTACAGAATGAATGTGGATGGCACCACAGGATTAGAAGGCGCTCAAGAGGGAAAATTCTTTGAAAATGTGGAACTTTTGGCAAAGGATAGTTTGTTTATTTTTATAGAAACTACTATCGCCATTGAAGCCCTCACCAATTCTGAAACACAATTTTTATACACCGATAAAATCTTATTTGATTCGGGCAGCAATCAGCAAGAGGTAGATGTTGTTACATTGGTGAAAGACGCCATTTTTATTTATCCAAATAGAGACGAAACCACCGGAATCATTGAAACCCTAACATTCGATGTCGATGGCGATGGCGCACCGGACGAAACCACACTACAAGGACGTTTTCTAAATGATGATGAACTCACGTTTACCAACCAAAAACCCTATGTCATTTACGGATACGCAGGTGTTGAGTCTGGAAAAACCTTAACCATGGATCCTGGCGCGAGATTACATTTTCATGCTGATTCTGGTATTATCATCACCAATGGCGCCACCCTAAGTATCAATGGTGAATTAAGCGCAGATCAAGAGGTTTTAGAAAATGAAGTGATTTTAGAAGGAGATCGATTAGAACCTTTATATTCAGATATTCCCGGACAATGGGGAACCATTTGGTTATTTAATGGAAGCGCAAACAACAGCATTAACTATGCGACCATAAAAAATGCAACCATTGGGGTTTTGGCTGAAGGTAATCAGGATGCTCCAACCGATAAATTAACCATTACCAATTCGCAAATTTATAACTCGAGTAGCTTTGGGATTTTAGGGAGAGCAAGTTCAATATCTGCTGAGAACCTTGTAATAAACAATTGCGGACAGTCGTCTTTCGCAGGCACTTTCGGTGGAAAATACAACTTTACACATTGCACAATTGCCAATTACTGGAACAACAGTTTTAGACAATTCCCTGCCCTACTTTTAAATGATTTTATTGTGGATGAAAACAACACCGTCTTCACAAATCCTTTAACCGAAGCCAACTTTAATAATTGTATTATTTACGGTAATGACAATCCTGAGTTTTTACTAGAAAATGAAGGTGATGTATTCAATTTTAAGTTCACCAATTGCCTGCTGCGTTTCAGTAATAATAATCTTGATGGATTGAGTAACTACGATTTTAATGACGCAAATTTATACGAAAACAACGTCTTTAATTTAGAACCAACATTTGAAGATCCCTTCAAAAACGCAATGCGTATTGGCGACGATTCTGCTGCAAAGGGCATTGGCAAATCCGATTTTACAAGTCAAGTGCCAAATGATATTTTAGGGAATACTAGAGTATCACCATCAGACGTAGGTGCTTATAATAGTGTTGTTTTTGAAGATTAACACCTTCAATTAAAGCGTTTCAATTTAACCTAAACCAAGGTTTTGAGAACCTTTTAAACCTAACAGGTTTTTGAAACCTGTTAGGTTTTTTCCATAAAGACATTAAAGTGAAACGTAAGGTTCAAATTGATTAAAACCTTTAAGACCTCACAGTTCCGAAGCTTCGGGATGGAAACCTGTGAGGTCTTGTAAATAAAGCTTTGTAATTGAATATAATCAGTTCTCAGTTTATACAAAGAAACATTCACTACTTCAATCAAAATAACTTCTTATAATACTCATCTGCCATTCTCTGACTTGAAAACTCAGGTATCACATCATCCATAGCATTGAAAACGATGTTTTGCCATTTTTCTGGATGGTCATAGAAGGTTGGAATTACTTTGTTTTCTAAAATATCATATAAATTGTCCGCATCAATTTTGTCTTGATCCCAAACAGGTAGGGTATGATCTAATGCGGGTAAAACAAAACTATTTTTTTCATCCTTTTGAAATTCAGGAATCCAACCATCGTTTGTAGATACATTTACTGAGCCATTCATAGCTGCTGTCATTCCGCTAGTTCCTGAGGCTTCACGGGTAATTCGCGGTGTGTTTAACCATACATCAGAGCCACATTTCAACTTTTTAGATAAGTCTATTTCATAACCGATCAACACCGCAAGATTGTGTTCGGTTTTAGCGTGATACACCAAATGATTAAACACATCAATAGCACCATAATCATATGGATACGGTTTTCCGGCCCAAATTATTTGAACTGGATAGGTTTCATTAGCAATCAACCTTTTAAATCGCTCTAAATCATGCAATAATAAATCGGCTCTTTTATAACTCGCAAAACGTCTTGCCCAAACTATTGTTAAAACCTTAGGATTGAAAGTTTTTCCGGTTTGCTGAAAAACAACTTCACACAACTCTTTTTTTAACTTCGTTTTTCTGGTTTTATAAGCTTTTGGATTTTTAGAAGTCCATGCTTTTTTTATGCTCTCATCTTGCCAAAACTTCTGATTTTGTGCGTTGGTAATTGGTATAATCTTGCTGACACCTTCATAATTCTTCCACATATCGGTGGCGACTTTAGCATGAAGTTTTGAAACTCCGTTCGCTTTTTTTGCCATTCGCAAAGCAGAAATCGTGTAATTAATCATGCCTTCATTTACCATTTCCTTACGCAATTCCTCCTCAGAAAGTGATCTACCAAAAAATCCGCATCGGTTTAAATATCGAGCATCACGCTCTTCATTACCTGCCTTTTCAGGGGTATGCGTTGTAAAAACCATTTGATTTTTCTTAACACCCTGATCTCTCAAATAATAAAAAGCTGGTAAGGCATGACCCTCATTAAGGTGATAAGTGTCTGCACCACCCAAAGCTTCAACAACCTTAGCTCCACCGATACCTAATATAATACTCTGTGAAACACGAGTGACATCATTCACATCATATAAGTGATTGGTAATCGTTCTTGATAAATGGTCATTGCCTTCAACATCGGTGGTCAAGAAATACATAGGAACTGTACCGAAAACCTCAGGTTTTAAGACATAAGCTCTTACTTTTACATGTGGATTATCATGAAGCTTCACCTCCACTTCAATACCAGTATCTTCAAGAAAATCGAAATGCTTTTCATTAAACTCCGTCTTTAAGGTTTGGTCTTCGTTTCGTGCTTGATCGTAATAGCCATATTTCCAGAGCATGCCTATGCCGATCATATTTTGCTTTAATTCGAAAGCAGACCGCATGTGCGAACCTGCCAAAAACCCAAGGCCACCAGAATATATATTGAACGACTGGTCTATGCCAAATTCCATACTGAAGTAAGCCACTTTCTTCTTGTACTTTGCAGCTGGCTCATAAGGATGAAACCATGTATTGTATTTTTTATTCATTATGTATATTTTTTAAATTGCTAAAATTATAAATATTTGCTAGCTCTATTTAATTTTAAACAAACCAATTCATTGAGGTTGAACTTGAAATAAAAAACCTTTCAAACTAAATTGAAAGGCTTTCTGATGTTAAAATTTTAATTACGAATTGAATAAAGGTCGCGAACTCATTAATTCATTTACTTTTTTGGCAACACCTTTTAAAACTGTTTCGTTTTGGTAATTGGTAAGGACTTCGTCAATTAAATCAACAACATAAGTCATATCCGTTTCCTTTAAGCCTCTTGTTGTTATGGCTGGTGTACCTACTCTAATACCAGAGGTTACAAAAGGCGATTCGGTATCAAAAGGTACCATATTTTTATTTACGGTAATATCTGCTTTTACCAAGGCATTCTCGGCATCTTTACCTGTTATATTTTTATTTCTCAAGTCGATAAGCATCATATGATTATCAGTTCCTCCTGAAATTAAATGATAGTCCTTAGCGACAAAAGCCTTGGCCATAGCATCAGCATTTTGCTTAACTTGAAGCATATAATGTAAAAACTCATCGGTTAAAGCTTCACCAAAAGCAATCGCTTTAGCGGCAATAACATGCTCTAATGGTCCGCCTTGGTTTCCCGGAAAAACTCCAGAATCAAGCAAGCTCGACATCTTTTTTAGATTTCCATTCTTCAATTTTAAACCAAAGGGGTTGTCAATATTTTCACCCATCATAATCATTCCACCGCGAGGTCCTCGTAAGGTTTTGTGAGTGGTAGTAGTTACGACGTGGCAATGCGGCATTGGATCATTTAAAATACCTTTAGCAATTAAGCCAGATGGATGTGAAATATCAGCTAGTAAAACCGCACCGACGTTATCGGCTACTTCTCTAAATTTTGCAAAATCAATATCACGAGAATAGGCCGAAGCACCTGCAATAATCAATTTAGGTTTTTCTTTTTGGGCCTGATCTGAGAGCATATCATAATCAATTAGACCTGAATCCTTTTTAACACCATAAAATGTTGGTCGGTATAATTTACCTGAAAAATTCACAGGAGACCCATGAGTTAAATGGCCACCATGAGACAAATCGAATCCTAGAATAGTATCACCCGCATTTAAGCAAGCATGAAAAACTGCTGTATTCGCCTGACTTCCAGAATGAGGCTGAACGTTGGCATAAGCAGCACCAAATAAAGTTTTAGCACGTTCTATGGCGATATTTTCAACTTCATCTACAACCTCACAACCACCGTAATATCGTTTTCCTGGATAACCTTCAGCATATTTATTTGTTAAAACAGAGCCTGTCGCTTCCATCACTTGGTCGCTCACAAAATTCTCTGAAGCAATTAATTCAATCCCATTGGTTTGGCGGTCTTTTTCAGCTTGAATAAGTTCAAAAATTTGTTCGTCGTGTTGCATATATAAAGTCTTTGTTAATTCGATGCAAAAATAAGCAATAGATTAGTTTAAATATCAAAAATTATGTAGGTTTGAATATAAATTAATGAACATTTAATCAACAATTACAATATGCCATTATCCGCTAATAATCCAGATAGAACATCATGGTTACATGTCAGTAAGAATTCGGATTTTCCGATTCAAAATATCCCTTTTGGTGTGTTTTTAACTAGAGACGATATCATTACCATTGGAACCAGAATTGGTGATACTGCAATTGATCTTGGTGCTTTGCACCAGTTAGGCTATTTTGAAGGTATTCCGTTAACGGATGACATCTTTTTACAAGACACTTTGAACGATTTTATTGCTGATGGCAGAAAAACGTGGCGTTTGGTGCGAAATAGAATTGCACAAATTTTTGATGCTGAAAACGATACACTCAAAAATAACAAAGCCCATAAAGAAACTATTTTATTTCGTTTAGACGAAATTGAAATGCAATTACCAATACAGGTTGGCGATTATACTGATTTTTACGCGAGTAAGGAGCATGCTACCAACGTTGGTACCATGTTTAGAGACCCAGAAAATGCCCTTATGCCAAACTGGGTGCACATGCCAGTGGGGTATCATGGACGCAGTTCATCCATCATTCCTTCGGGAATTCCTGTAAACAGACCACAAGGACAAACCTTACCAGATGGCGAAACTAAGCCTGTATTTGGCCCCTCTAAATTAGTGGATTTTGAATTGGAAATGGCTTTTATTACGACAGATGCTAATGACTTAGGGGAACCAATTCCTATTGAGGAAGCTGAAGAATATATTTTCGGATTGGTACTTTTTAACGATTGGTCTGCTCGCGATATTCAGAAATGGGAATACGTACCTTTAGGACCCTTTTTAGGCAAAAGTTTTGCGTCATCCATGTCACCATGGATTGTAACCTTAGATGCCTTAGAACCTTTTAGAGTTGAAAGTCCAAAACAAAACCCGAAACCTTTAGAGTATCTTCAAACTAAAGGAAAAAAGAGTTTTGATATTCATTTAGAAGTTGGTATTCAACCAAAAGGTGCAAAAGAAACAATTGTTTGTAAGTCGAATTTTAAATATATGTATTGGAATATGGCACAACAATTAGCCCATCATACGGTTAATGGTTGTCCTGTAAATTCTGGTGATATGATGGGCAGTGGCACAATTTCAGGCCCAACAGAAGACGCTTATGGTTCTATGCTAGAACTTTCTTGGAAAGGCACTAAACCTATAAAAATGAAAGACGGTAGCGAACGTAAGTTTATTAACGACTACGATACCGTAATTATGAGAGGTCATTGTGAAAATGATGGGACGCGTATTGGATTTGGCTCTGTTAAAACGCAGTTGTTGCCTATTTTCAACCCGAAGAAAAAGAAATAAGGAATAGCTTTTTTGAGACTTTCTTTAAAATACTTAGTATTAATTTTTTCCTTGATCTTTGGGGTCGATGCTTATACAAATTAGGTACATTTATTAGATGCTGAAACCATCCCGATAGCAATCGGGACAGCACGACAAGTAGTGATTTAACTGTTGTAATTAACTGAAATGTTTCTCGGGTTGTCATTCTGAATTCAGTTCAGAATCTTCGTATTTAGTATCCTTTAGATGCTGAAAAAAGTTTAGAATGGCAAAAACTTTATTTTAAATTAAATTGTTCTTTGAATAACTATAATTTTTCTTGATTTGCCATTCTGAATTTAGTTCAGAATCTACGCTTTCTTAACTCTGTAGATGCTTAATCACCTTTAGCATGACACAAACTCAAAAAGGCGCTTCACAAGTAAAACTCACCCATTCGCGAGTAAACGGATGCTCAAAACTTAAAGTTTCGGCATGAAGATGCAATCGTGAGGCTACATTTCCATACAAATCATCCCCAACAATGGGCATATTTAAACCCAAGTGATGTGCGGCATGAACGCGCAGTTGATGCGTTCTCCCTGTTATGGGATCAAAATGAATTCTAGTTGTATTATTCTTTATTTCAACAACTTCAAAATTTGTCTTTGCAGGCTTCCCATGCTCATAACACACCAATTGCCTCGGTCTATTATTTAAATCGACACGAAGTGGTAAATCTATAGTTCCTTCTTTAGATTCTAATTCACCCTCCAAAAGTGCGACATATCGCTTTTTAATAATTCGCTTTATAAACTGTTTTTGAAGATTTTTATGCGTTCGCTCATTTTTAGCTACCAGCAACAAGCCAGAAGTTGACATATCTAGGCGATGCAATAATAAAGGTCCGGTTGCATTTGGTAAATACTTTTGCATTCGGGTTAAAACCGAATCTTTAATCGTTTTTCCTGGAACAGATAAAAATTCATGAGGCTTGTTTATGAGTAAAAGGTGTTCATCTTCGTAAACAATTTCAAGTGCTTCTTTTAAAGTTGGAACTTGCTCCATAGGATTGGGTTCAACATTTAAACCTTGCATCATATGTCCCAGAATAGGTTCACACTTCCCACGACAGGATGGGTAAAATTGCCCATGACGTCTCACCTCTGATTTTGGGGAAGTTCCCCACCAAAACTCGGCCATGGCAATAGGTTTTAAACCGTTTTCAAAAGCATATTGAAATAATTTTGGGGCTGCACATTCGCCTACAGCAGCTGGTGGCTGACCTAAATCAATAGCTTTAAAAATATCTAGCAAATCTTTTGTTTCACCCTTAGCATTTAAAAATCGATACTGTTTATGGATTTGCTTCTGAAGATGTGCTGATAAGAGCTTTCGTTGGTGTTTTAAGGTATCTAAAGGTTCTTGTAATTGCGCTAATTGGATCTGAGCTGTTCCAATTCTTTGTTCGCAGTCGCGTTTTAAGTATTTCAACTTCAGGTTAGTCTCAATACTTTGTTGTTTTAGTTTATCAAAAAGTTCCGCTTGTTCTGACTCAGAAAGCTCCTCACCTACTTCTAGACGTTGCTGTTTGCGATGAAACTTTTCAATTTTAGATTGCCTTTTAAAGCTTTCAATAGCCTCAACGCAATCGCCTTGGGTTTGTTCTAGATGGTTTTTGGCTTTTTGTAATTCGGCACTAGCTTCAATAGCTTCAATTCTTGCATTTAAGATATTAGTTTGCGCTTCACCTTGCTTATAAAATCCAGCTTTATTTAAGGTATCATATATTGGTGGTACAAATCCCTTTAAATAGTTTGTTCCGCCTAACTTTCCTGAAAAGGCAGCAATATAGCCTAAGTTATTTTTTTGATCTTGAATGAGCATTACACCAAACATTTTCCCTATTTTTAAATTCGTTTTCGTTTCATCAAAACCAAAATTATGATCAAAATCTAATTGTGACTTCAAATAAGCCTTAACCTCATCAGCTGCTTTAATGCAGAGTGGATGTGGCTGGTAAAAAAATGGGTAGGTGAACTGCTCAGGAAGATTCACCGAACCTCCAGTTTGTATGGGGTGAAAAAGAGCATTTTCTGGGAGAAACATTATTAAAAGTTTGGTTTGCAAAGAAACAAAAAATAAAAGCGACCCAATTATAAATTTCAGTTTGGCATTATAATTGGATTTTGATTGAAACAACCCATTAATCATGAGATTATGAAACGAATTTTACTTTTATCCGTCCTTGTTTTGGTACTCGTATCATGTAGTGCCAAAAAACAAATTGAAACCGCTATTAGCCATGGCAATTACGATCAGGCTATAAATGAAGCCTTGAAAAAACTCAAAAACAACAAAGACAAAAAGCGCAACCAAGATTATGTTGTTATGCTCAAGGATGCTTATTATAAAGTTTTAGAAGACGATTTAAAAACTATTAAACATCTAAAAAAAGATGGCAGTCCAGAGCAGTACAAAACCATCTATACCATTTATTTAGATTTGGAAGCGCGACAAACTGCTATAAAGCGTGTCTTACCATTACAAATCAACGGAAAAACCTTGAGTCTAAAATTTAATGATTACAGTTCTGAACTTGTAGATTACAGATATAAAACTTCAGACTACTTAATTGACCAAGGGATTAGTTTGTTGGATTCTAATGATAAATTAAACGCACGAAAAGCACACGAAATTTTCAGTTATATAGAGCGTATCAATCCGAATTTTGAAGAAACGAGAAGTTTAATTGGTGAAGCTCATGAAAAAGGTTTAGACTATGTGCATGTCTCAGTTGTAAATGAGACGCAACAAATAATTCCGCAGCAATTGGAAGCAGACTTGATTGATTTTAACACCTCTGGATTGAATCAATTTTGGACCAATTATCATACGACTAAAGACCAAAACATAGCTTACGATTTTGACATGCAGTTACAATTAAAGCAGATTAATATTTCGCCTGAACGCATTAATGAGCGTCAGATGTTAAGAGAAAGACAAATTAAGGATGGCTGGGAGTACCAACTAGATCGCAATGGTAATGTTGCAAAAGACAGCTTAGGAAATGATATTAAAATTGACAAGATTATAAACGTCAGAGCTCGGTTTATGGAGGTTATCCAAACGAAATCCGCCCAAGTTATTGCAGATGTTGTTTATACCGATTTAAAACAAAACCTTGCTGATGATGTCTTTCGCATTGATAGTAGATTTGTATTTGAAAACGTATTTGGGTACTATAAAGGAGACAAACGTGCATTAAATGCCGCAGATTTAAATCTCTTAAGACAAATTCAACTTGAATTTCCTTCAGATGAACAAATGGTCTATGATACTGGGGAAGATTTAAAGTTAAAACTAAAACAAATCATTAATTCTCATAAACTGAATGGTTAAACTAAAAAACCTCTCTTTTACGGGAGGTTTTTTGATATTCTGAAGTTCTTCTGGTAATAAAGGGTCTCATTTAATTACATCTTCTTCAGTTTTTTCTTCGTTTAAGCTGAAAGGGGAAATTAACTGGTATTCCTCTAAGACAGCAACAACAAGGTTGACGTAGTTGGTGATGGTTTTGTCATAGGTTCTTGGATCTAAAATATCGATATAGCCTTTCCAGATTAGGCTTCTTTCCTTTTTTGGGCAAATACAATGCATGGTTGTTTCGGCATGATAAATACTGTACTCATCGTAGTAATCTGGATTGTAATAGATATCTTGATACTTTAAAAAATCGTCGCCAAATTTTTTATAAGTTTCGTCATAGCCATCATAATTTTTCTTGTAGGTTATTTTATTCTCAATACCAATTATTTTAGAAAATAGAACAGTATCAAATCCGTCATTTTGTAAAGTAGTTTCTAATTCGTCCATTTCTGGCCGTGTCATTTCTTGCGATTTAAATGACAGGTTGGGAACATCTAAACTGCGCATAGCTTCGATACCCCTAATTTCAAGGGCATCCTTAAGCTCAGTTTCAAATTTTTGCCTAGCCTCTATATTTGAGGTCAAACCAACTATAAAAACCTTAGATGGTGCATATGAGCTTATATCTGGATTTTTCCAAGTGTCTACAAGTTGAGTTGAATTACAACTCACTAAAAATAAGCCCATTAAAACAAACCACCATTTCATAAATTTTCTCTTTTTTATTTGTGCTCTATCAAGAGTCTTATTTTTTCGTCTTTTTTTATTTTTTTAATAATCTCAAACAACTGTATCTTAAGTGATCTATAGTATTTTAGAAAGTCGTTAATTTTAAGTATTAAATCTCTATGACCTTGCTTGTAAGCATCTTCTTCATCTGTTTGATTAACGCCATCTACCATAATATGCAGTTCATTTTCATGAACTTTCACAGCATCTATTAATGTATTATTTCGCTTTTGAGAGTTGTTAATGGCATCAATAATTTCTTTATTACCTGCAAATTTATTAGGTTCAATAAGTTGAAGTGTGTATGATTTGATAAGGTCGTCTAAGAATAAGTGTTCATCTTTTATAAACTCTAATTCAGAGAGCCATTCTTTAGAGGCAGCGTGCATTTCCTCTGCACTTAACCATTCGACATATTTCGTACTTGTTTGGGTGTTTTTCATGATATCAATTTTTAAATGCAGAAAGCGGTTGAAACAGCCACTTTCTGCGTTATTGTTTTTATAAAACCTCGATTACTTTTTTAGGTTGTTCTTTAGCTTCTTCTTTTTTTAAAAGATTTAATTTTAAGATACCGTTTTTGTAGGTAGCCTTAACATCTTGATCGGCATTTACAGATTTAGGTAAGCTTAAAGATCTTTTAAAAGAATTATAGCTAAATTCTTTTCGGGTGTAGTCTTCTTCTTTTTCTTCTAATTCTGATTTTTTCTCAGCAGATACATGAAGTATGTTATCTTCTATTGTAACTTCAAAATCTTTTTTTGAAAAGCCTGGTGCCGCAAATTCTATATCAAAATCTATATCGTGTTCTAAAACATTCATTGCTGGCATTAAACTGTCTCTATCAAAAAAATCATTGTTAAAAAAATCGTCGCTGCTTAAAAACGTTTTTAAGCCGTCGTTGTTCCAAGCTGGGAATAATCTGTTTCTGTTGTTGAATTTAATAAGTGACATAACTCTAAAAATTTAATTGTTAAACTTCATTTATGGAACTCTAAGTTAAAATTTAAATATCTTTTTCGAAATGATTTTCATCAGTTTAAAGCCACTGTTTTATATGAACTAAAGAATCACTTTATAGACATCAGTTAATTTTGGGATGACCACATTCCAGTTAAAAACAGTTTCAATTTTAATCCTAAATGCATCTAGTGCAGAAGGTTCACCATGCACTAAATAGACCTGTTCTGGACTGTTTTTTAAGGAACGCATCCAGTTTAATAAATCCTTTTGATCTGCGTGTGCCGATAAACTTTCAATACTCTTTATTGTAGCACTAACTGGATAATATTTTCCGAAAAACCGTATTTCATGGGCACCATCTAGCAGCTGTCTTCCACGAGTACCTTCCGCCTGATAGCCAACCAACAAAACAGTAGTGGAAGGTTGGTCAATTAATTGTTGTAAATAGGTAAGTACGCGTCCGCCAGTAACCATTCCACTGCCAGCAATTACAATTTTGGGTCGTTTATCGTCTATGGTTTCCCAAGTCTCCCTGTAGGATTGTACAATAGTTACATGATTACACATCGCTTTGTAATCTTCAGTCGCTAATTTATGCCATTTAGGAAATCGCTTAAACACCTCTAATACATTGTTTCCCATTGGGCTATCTACAAAAATAGGGATATCTGGTATGTTGCGTTTTTTATAGAGTTGCCAAAGAATATACACAAGCGTTTGTAAGCGCTCTACTGCAAAACTTGGAATGATAAGCGTTCCATTTTTATGAATCACATCTTTTATAATGTTTGTTAAGATGTCTTCAACATGCTCTTTGGGATGCAGCTTATGTCCATAAGTACTCTCTATAAATAAAAAGTCTGCCCATTCTGGTGTTTTAGGATTGTCTAACAAATAATCATTTGACCTCCCAATATCGCCCGAGAACACAAAACGTTTGCCTTTAATCACTAACTCAATAAACGTTGCACCAATAACATGACCATTGTATTGAAAGCGGTATGAGATATGCTGAGATAAAGTGAGCCATTGGTCTTCCGCCTCTGCCTTAAATAATTTTAGTGTGGCTTCAGCTTCTTTTACCGTATAAAAGGGTAAAGCTGGTTGGTGCTTGCTGAACTTTTCTTTATTGGCTTTTTCGGCATCTTCCTCGTGTATTTTAGCACTGTCTTTTAATATAATTTCTGCAATAGCGAGGGTTGGTGCAGTCCCTATAATTTTACCCTTAAAGCCTTGTTTTACAAGTCGTGGTAAATAACCCACATGATCTAAATGACCATGGGTTAATAATACCACATCTATAGCGGAAACCTCTACAGGAAGATCTATCCAGTTTAAAGCTCTGAGTTCTTTTAAGCCTTGAAACATGCCGCAGTCTATCAAGATATTTAGTTCTGAAGTTTCAATGAGAAACTTTGATCCTGTAACGACTCCTGCGGCTCCTAAAAAATTTATTTTTGCAAAATTTTCCATAGGTATTGCTATTCTGAATTACATAAACTTGAAATTTCATTTAAAATTTTTTCTTTGCGAATGTCCGAAATCCCTAAATGGTCTAAATAGAATTTATCCTGTAATAATGCGCGACAAAGCACTACGTCTCTACTCAATAAAAACTGCTTTTCTCTACTTGTAAGCAAGGTAGAAACCGTAATAGGATACAAACCTAAGCGATCTATTCTGTCTTTGAGACTTTGGTTTTTAGGGTAATCCCAACTCAATAAATAAAGACCAATACATTTACCGTAGTCAAGGGCATCTTTTGTAAACCTTGTATTGGTGACCACCCAGCCTTTAGTTAAAACAGTGGCTTTTTTCGAGTTTGAATTCCAATGGGCTTGAACATCTTTATATCTCGATTGTATATACAGAGGTATTTTTACATTACAATTTAGACCTTGTTCTCCATGGAATTTACATTCAATGATGTTGGTTTCGTTTGCTTTATGTGCTACCACATCAATTTCGTGCTTCACGCATGTACCTTGTACTATTTTGCCTACTTCTGTCTCGTATCCAGAATATTTTAAAATCGCACCGACAAAACGCTCAAAAGGAAATCCGGTTGGTCCAAGTTCATAAATCGCCTTTTTTAATTTGTATTTAGAAGCGAGATAGCTTTTTTTCTTTTTAAGCAATGCAAAGGCTCTATTGTAAATTTCTTTTGTTGAAATACCTTGGTATAATTCATCTTTAACCTGTTCAACTATCTCATTTACAATAGGCGACTCCGCGCCAGACCTGTGTAATGAATTTCGGAGTTTATCTTCTGAAAACTCAACTTTTTCGCCTGATGCCTTTACAATATGAATAGGTTCTTGTGTCATTTTTTGTTTTACACCTTGCAAGGTCTATTGGTTAGATGATTTTTGAATTGTAATTTATATGCCATTTAAGTTCGATATGACTAAAAATTTAATGTGCATAATAACAGTGATTTAACTAAAACTATCTGTATTATAAAAATCGAAGCAATATTTGCATTTAACAGAATCAAAATCTTTCGTTTAACTTCTAAAGGTACTCCTACGCCAATATATTTCCATTTCAAATAATGCTCAAGTTGACATTTACTATAATCCTAAATTACTGAGCCTTTAACGAGAATGTTTTAATTAAACAATGCGTTATTTATAATCTCGGGACAACTTATTAGTGCTTATAAAAACTCACTTTAACATCTTTAAAACGTTTCGATCTCAGTTTTTTAAATCGTGTAGCGCCAGTATCGGGATATTTAAGTGTAAGGAAATTTGTTTTACCATCGGACTTGTTAAAATACTTCCGAAGAACTTATGCTTCTTATTTAAAAATGCCACCATATCGCTTCCTCTACTTTCAACGAAAGTGTTAACTCCGGTGCTAACAGCGGTTTGAGTTAGATTTTGAAACTTATAATTTACACCTTGCAAGATTTCCTTGAGTAACTGTTTATTCTCTATTTGCTTTTCATCTAATTCACCTTCTTCAATATGAAGAATGATGATTGTTGCCTCACTTTTTTCAGCGATCTCTTTGAGGTATTTAAGTTCTTTGTTTTTATAGTATATCTTATAATCGGTAGGAAATACAATCTCTTTTGGCATTTCGATATTGGCATTCTCAGGTACCACTAACACAGGGCAATTACGCACTTTTTCCATAACATTGATGGCTGTGCTACCAAAAGCAGTCGCGCTAGAATGGGTTTCACCTTTGGTTCCCATAATAATCATCTCTATGTCCATTTTATCTACGAGACCTATAATAGCTTCAACAACATCATCAGATTGAGAAATCACATCAAAATGATGTTTAGGATTGTTTGGCCCATTCATCGTAATCATATCGAACACCTTTGATAATCCATTTTCAGAATCGAGCTTAGCGCTTTCGTATGCTTCTCCTCTAGATTCCAGTTGTATAAAACCCTCTAAAATGCTATTTGAAATAGAAAACACATTAAGCAGATAAAAATCGCAACGCTCATCTTTGTACAATTCGCGAGCATAATTGATAGCTTTAATTGAATTTTTTGAGAAGTCTGTAGGCAGTAAAACTTTTGTTCTCATGACTTTTGGTATTTAATTTGTTGAACTAAAATTACAACACAAAATCTCTAAGATAAATGATATCTATCAGATTGAACAAGGAATTATCAAGAAAGGCACAGTTGGACTAAAGCCTATCTTTTTTACTACAGGTTCGTTAATAATGGCTTCAATAAAGCTGTGCTGGTAATTAATCATAGCAAGTATATTTATATCTTGTTCTAGTATAAAATCGTTGATTTCTTGAACTTTATTAGCATAGTCTGGTATCCAATGAAACCGATGCGGATTGTTTTCTAAATAAACCTTCAACATACACAGATTATAATCTTGTATTTTGGTGAGATTACTGGTTTTTGTAATATGAACAATTCTAATTTTGGAATCATACAAGTCAGACATATCCTTAAGAGGCTCTAATTCTTCGCCAAAAAAACGATTAAAATCAGTTGGGAAAGCAATTTGTTTTGGCACCGCAAAATCGAAATGATCTGGAACAACTAATATTGGACATGCTTTAATTTTACTCATCACATCAACAGTATTGCTTCCAAAGAAAATCTCTTTTGCTTTTGTGGCTCCTTTTGTGCCCATAATTACAAGATCTATATCGTGCTTTTTAATTATTTTTTCAATAGCCTGATATAAATTGTCCTTACTTAAAATAATCTCAAAACTATGATTAGCATTACCATTAGAACGTTCTGCCATCGCTTTTAAGTCTGTTAATTGTTCTAATGAATTTTCTTCTAAACTCTCTACAAATTTAGAAGTGATATAGGTTCTAGAGTTTAGTTTTGCAGGTGACCATGTGTGAAGAAAATAAAAGGTACAGGTTTCATTGGCATATAACTTTAGAGCATAAACAATGGCGTTCCAGGCATTATCGGAAAAATCTGTTGGTATTAAAATGGACCTTTTCATAGGTTTTGTTTTTGATTTGAAGGGATTACAAGAAATGGTATGTTGATATGAAATCCTATTTGCTTAAGTTTAGATTTAAAAAATATATTTTCAAAAAAGGAATGTTTGTTATTGATCATTACCAATAAATTAATTTTTAGTTCAGTTTGAAATTTATTGATGGCCTCTGTTACATCCATGACGCTTGTTTCATGGAATGCATATGTTGTAGGCTTAAACAAGGACTCTAATTCTAATTTATTTTTGTTTTGTTTCTTTGTTAAGTCATAACCTGTTGATACGTGCATCGCATTAACTTTTGAATGATGAGATACCGCCAAAGCTTTTAAGAGATACAGTGCGGTGTCTTTGTAGTGCACTTCTAAGTCTGTGGGGAATAATATGTTAGTAGGATTTTCGAATTTAAAGTTGGACGGTATGGCTAAAACCGGACATTTTATTTCATTAAACACGTGGACCGTATTAGAGCCAAACAAAACTTCTTCAGCGCCCGTAGCTCCTTTTGTACCCATGACTATAAGGTCTACAGGCTGTTTATCTATAAATTCTTTTATACCTGAAATTAAGGTATTAAATCTAGCGAGCGTTTCAAATTTATGTTTGGCGTTATTTGGAAATTCCTTCGAAATTCTGGTCACTATGTCTTTGAGATTGTCTTGCGAATTACTCCGCACAGCGTCACCCAAGCCAAATTGAGCGGGATATCCTAAAACATACTCCACATTAAATATTATTGGTGTGTATGTATTTAATAAATGAAATACGCACTCCTCCGCTTTAAAAAGTTGAATTGCATAGCTTATAGCGTTCCAAGAGTTATCTGAAAAATCTGTTGGTAGCAGTATATGTCTCATGATATTTCTTATTTAAAATATTTAATTTCTACGGGTATTTTGCATGGCTAATAATGGTATTTCTAATCCTAAACTCACCTGATCAATTGTAGAAGGAAAAAGCATATCCTCTAAAAATGAATGTTGCGTATTAACCATGGTAATTAAATCTATATCTTTCGCTTGGATATAATTTTTAATGGCATCTGCTATTTTTTTATCGTCATAAGTGCAGAAATTCACTGTATTTTCACTTAAAATATCGTTTATAAATTCTTTATTATCCTGCTGTCTCATAGATAGTTTACTGCTTGTAGATATGTATAACACATCTATGACACTTCTGTAAGACTTAGCTAAGTCAGATAATAATTTTAACTCACGACGTTTGTAAGGAATAAGGTAATTGGTTGGAAATAAAATTCGTTTAGGTTGCGTATTTTTATAATTAGACGGAATGGCAAGTACTGGGCATTCCACATATTTTAAAACCTGAAATGTATGACTTCCGAAGACAATATGGCGTTCGTTTGATTTGCCTTTTGTGCCCATAACAATAAGATCTATGTTATGTTTTTCTGAAATAGAATTAGCCTCCTCTACAAGTGTATTATTCGCAGATATAGTATGGTACTTAAATCTGGGATTTGGCGCTATTTTCTCAACTTCTACAAGTAAACGCTCTAAATTTTGTTCCGATTTATGTTTTGTGTCATTTAAAACTTCTTCAAATACTTCACGGGACACTAATTCTTCCCGATCATAAAATTCATTTTGATACGCATGCATAAAGTAAAATTCCGTCTTTTGATATTTAAAAAATTCTAAAGCGTATGTCACGGCATTCATTGCATTTTCAGAAAAATCGGTGGGAAGCAGAACGGACAGCATAATCAAGTCTTTTTATGGTTAAGAGTAAAGTTAAGCAGCCATTTCTACAAAAACTATGATAAATATCAGATGCTTTTAAATGTTTAAGACTAAGCTTGCGAGTTTAATGTTTGAGTGATTTTCACAAGGTTTAAGTATAAAGCACTTGTTCTAAACATTCTAACTATTCAGCAAAACAAAGGGGCCAAACACAAGATTTAGCCCCTTTATTGATTAATAGCAAGTTGCAGAAAATTTGACTTTCTGCGGTTATAATTAAATAACAGTATAAATTTAAAGAACTATTTTTTTAGTAAAAATGATAGATATCATTTTCTTGTTTTTTTGTTTGCTGAATATGAGTTACTAGCGTTGAAAGTTTATAAAATTTTATTTTTTAATAGGGAATTAAATAATAAACCTCATTCAATAAAAAAAGACCTACCATAAAAAGTAAAATATAAATAACTTGTATAAACTTAATATTGGTAATTTTTAGCCAAGCCACCGTAGGTTTAGGAAAAATAAATAAAGCCAAACCAATAAAAAGAGACCACCATCCTAAAAGTGTAATCACTATTTTATAATTGAATTCCCAAATATTGTGAAATATTATATTCAATAAACCTGTTATAATGGCTAAAAAGGCGGTAATGATTAAGAATTTTTCATCCTTTAAATCATCAAATATTTGCTTTATTCGTCTTGGATTAAAGCTTAATATTAAAAAGAAAATTATGAGGTACCAACCCCAAAACTTTGCTAAAATTACTGAATTATCCATACGATTAGTTTTTTTCGTGTAGTACCAAAAAAGGCACTTCGGTATGATAGCTGATCTCTTCTACTTTTGAATGAAATAAGATTTGTTGAAAATAATTTAGATTTTTAGCTACCATACAAATCATATTTATAGCCCTGCTTTCTACAAAACATTGAATGGCACCTTCTATTTTTTTATTCGTTAAAAAATGAAAGGTATACGGTTGCGGATTAAAGTAATCTTCTAACAACTCTTTATTCATTAATTGATTTTTATTTAAATCCGTTTTGCTTTTACTAATGTGAACAATACGTAATGAGGCCTCAAAACGTTCAATACTCTCGGCGATAGGTTGTAAAATCTGAAGATTATGAGATAATGAAAAATCTGTTGGAAAGGCAATCTCTTTGGGCACCACAAAACTAGCTTTTTCTGGTACCACCAGTGTATTGCATTTTACTTTAGTAATAATATCTGCGGTATTGGTTCCCAAAATAATTTTTTCTAAGCCAGTGGCTCCCTTGGTACCCATTACAATAAAATCAATTTGCTTTTCTTCTACACTTTTCCGGGTTGATTCTGTAAAAAATCCATATTCTGACAGCGTATAGAACTTGTGGTTAGTTCTATTGAGCTTTAATTTAGAAATGCGTTTTAAAACGCTTCGCAATCTTTGTTTCGATGGCTTTATGTATAGATTTTCAATAACCTCATCTTTGAGGATTATAGGCATATCATTCGCTGCAAGGCGATTGCCTTGGCTAACATGCAACACATAAAAGTTACATTCTAAATTTTCAAAAAAACAAATGGCGTATTGAATAGCATTCCATGAGTTTTCTGAAAAATCCGTAGGAAGCAAAATATTTTTCATGGTGAGTAACACTTTTACTAAACCAAAGTTATGTTTAAGAAACTAATCATAAAATGATATTAGTCATTTACACGAGTAAATGCGCAATCAACTCATCTGTTTGAGTCGCTCTAAATCCAAGACCTTAATATTACGTCCTTCTGTTGTTATCAGTCCCTGTTTTTTAAAACTCGTTAAGGCTCTTATTAACGTTTCGGTAGCGACCCCAGCAACACTTGCCAAATCACTCCTAGAAATTTTTATAGGATCTTCTGGTTTGCGATTAATGGTCTGTGCAAATTTTATAATTGTTGCTGCTGTTTTTCTATTTACAGATCCATAAGCCATGTCTAACAATTGGTGTTTTAGGTCTAGAAGATCATCAGATAATAGTTGTAAAAATTCAAGAGCCATAATATGGTTGTCATTTATAATCTGCTTAAATTCCGACGCAGATACCCCTTGCAATTGGGTGTCTTCAATTGCTGTAGCTGTCTCTCTACGAGGTTGATGGTCTATAAACGTATTATAACCAAATAAGTCATCTTCTTTATATAAGGCGGTGACTAATTCTTTACCTAGTTCATCAATTTGATGGCATTTAACGGTGCCTTTATGGATAAGAAATATGTGATTGGAATGATCTGCTTCACGATAAATCACAGAATCCTTTGAATAAGAAAAACTTTTACCGAAATCATCAAAGAAGATTTTTAAATCGTTAAGCGTTTTTATTTGAAAGGTATTGACGTCCTCTTTTGTAGTTTTCGATTTTCCTTTTAAGTCTTTTAAAATAGCTGCTTTTGCCAAACGACTCTCTATGGCACTAATAAGTTCCTCTTCGTCAAAGGGTTTTGTAATATAGTCGTCAGCACCCATATTCATGCCCTTTCTCACATCGTTGTGCTCTATTTTAGCCGATAAAAATATAAATGGAATATATTTTGTAGTTTTTGTTCTACTTAAGGTTTTTAGAGTTTCATAACCATCTAACTCAGGCATCATAATATCACAGACAATAATATCTGGCAACTCTTTTTTTGCTAAATCTACACCCAATTTTCCGTTTGATGCTGTAAAGACGCGGTAGTTAGAGAGTTCTAATAGTTCTGCTGTATTTTCTCTTAACACGGTATCGTCTTCAATAATTAAAACTGTTTTCATGCGCCTATGATATTAGGAATTGTTATTGTAAATACGGTTCCTTCATTTTCCTTACTTTCAAAATAAATACTTCCGCCTAAATTTTCAAGATGATTTTTAACAATATTGAGTCCGATGCCAGTGCCTTGGATAGTGACGACGTTATCAGCTCGGAAATAACGTTCAAAAATACTTTTTTGATCTTTTAAGGGAATACCTATACCCTGGTCTATAACCTGTATTACCGTATGATCTTTCCTTTGTTCTACACGAATTGAAATCAAGGTATGCTCTAAAGAATATTTAACCGCATTATTGACTAAATTAGTGAGTATAAGACCTATGATTTTTTCATCTTGACAAAGTGATAAATCGCTAATGTTATCTGGGTAGTGGATGTGCTGTCCTTCTTTGAGCAGCATATTGGCGTTGTAGATAACATCGTCTAAAACTTTGCTGAGCTTAAAATGGTTAAAACTATAGTTCACCTTACCCGTTTCAAGTCGTTCTAGAGATAAAAAGTCGTTTAAAATAGCATTTAAATAATGAACCTTATCCGCAATGATTTTAATGTGCTTATCGCGCTTCAGCTGATCTTTTGAGGTCTTGTATTTACTTAACAACAAAGCGGATGTTAAAATACCACTTAATGGGGTTTTAAATTCGTGAGATACCAGGGATAAAAATTGTGTTTTGAGTTTGTTAAGGCCTTTTTCTTTTGAAAGCGCAAGTTTGAGTT
>CAYMDB010000003.1:0-34364 GCA_964388865.1 uncultured Flavobacteriaceae bacterium | reverse complement strand
TTTTATTGCTAAATCTGGTCTTCCAACATCACCTAGAAATAACGTGTCTCCAGAAAATATGGCATGCTCTTTAACTTCTTCGTCTAATAATAAAAACGTTGTAGATTCTAAAGTGTGTCCAGTGGTATGTAGCACCTTTATTTTGATGTTCCCTAATTCAAAAATTTCATTGTCTTTTGAAATGTAAGCCTCATAATTAGTTTCAGCTCCAGGTCCAAAAACGATGGTAGCACCTGTTTTTTTTGCTAAATCTACATGTCCAGAAACAAAATCGGCATGAAAATGAGTTTCAAAAATATATTTTATTTTTCCATCTTCACGTTCAGCTTTATCAACATATGGCTGGGTTTCTCTTAATGGGTCTATAATGGCTATTTCACCATTAGACTCTATGTAATAAGCTCCTTGGGCTAAACACCCTGTATATATCTGTTCTATTTTCATAAGTCCATCTTTTAAAGTACAAATTTATAAAACCTTCCAACGCACTATGTAATAATTATCACATTTAGGTGTTAAATTCTTTATAAATAATATAAAGAGCCATGATTAATGTAAGCCATCCAAATCCTTTTTTGAGTTTTTTACCACTGATATATTTTGATAAATAGATGCCAATTAAAATGCCCATGATGGTAAAGGCAGAAAAGGATATTAAAAAAAACCAATCTACTTGAATGGTTTGCATGTCTCCACTAAAACCAATTAAAGAATTGATGGTGACAATAATTAACGAAGTACCAACGGCTTTTTTCATGGGTAATTTTGCCCAAAGCACTAAGGCAGGAACATATAAAAATCCGCCTCCAGCTCCAATAAGCCCTGTAATAGTTCCAATAATTAAACCTTGTATAAATGTAAGATAATAAGGTTGTTTAATGTTTAGTAGTTCCTTTTCTTCTTTTTTGGTTCTTATCATAGAAATTGAAGCTAAAAGCATGATAAAAGCAAAAAACATCATGATTCCAATATTTTTTGTTAGAGTAAAGCTTCCAACATTGAAAAAGGTTTCAGGTAGATTAGGTACAAAATACCTTCTTGATAAGTAAACAGCTAAAAAGGAAGGAAAGGAAAATGCTAGGCCTACTTTAAAATCTACAAACCCTTTTCTCATTTTTTGAATGGTGCCAACCAACGAAGATGATCCTACAACAAAAAGAGAATAAGCCGTAGCAATAACAGGATTATAGCCTAAAACATACACCAATAAAGGAACGGTTAAAATAGAACCACCACCACCAACAAGACCTAAAACAAGTCCAACAACCAGAGCACCAATATATCCAAGAATTTGTAAAAGTTCCATTTTAGTGGGGTAGTTTTTCTTTAAGGACACCATATAATAAGGTTCCAAAAAGTGCAGCAATAATGACAATAATCATACTATAAACACCCGTTCCAACCAGAATATACATAGGTCCAGGACATGCTCCAATAAGCGCCCAACCCAATCCAAAGATAATGCCTCCAAAAAGATATCTAATAAACCCATGGTCTTTTTTTGGAACTTCTATTTCATGTCCAAGTAAATTTTTAGTATGTTGGTTTTTAGCTATTTGCAAAAACAGAATTCCCGATAATATGGCCGTACTTATAATGCCATACATATGAAACGATTGAAAACGAAACATTTCATAAATGCGATACCATGAAACCGCTTCAGATTTGAATAGAACAATTCCAAAGAACATGCCTACCAATAAAAATTTTAAATATTTCATCTGTCTATGTTTATTTTTTTATTTGTTAGATGGAATACCCGAATAATCATCCTTAGGTGTATGAACGTAGTTTCCATGGGTGTTTCATCATTTATAAAAGGTAAGGTAAAATAAAATTAGTCATTATAAGACCTCCAATAAAAAAACCAATAACGGCTATTAAAGAAGGTTTTTGTAAGCTGCTTAAACCTGTAATAGCATGACCAGACGTACAACCGCCTGCATAGCGTGTGCCAAAACCAACCAATAAGCCACCAATCACTAAACATAATAAGGCCTGTGAGGACATGATGGCATCAAAACTATATAATTCGTTTGGAACCATAGTTTTCCCTGGATTTTTAAAACCAATTTCATTTAATTCTTGTATTGTTTTATGATTAAGGGTCGTTATAGCATGGTTTGACAAGAAATTTTTGGCTATAAAACCTCCGATAACAGCTCCTAAGACAACTATTAAGTTCCACTTTTTTTCTTTCCAGTCTGATTTAAAGAAATCAATAAATTTACCAGCGCCAGCTATAGAACACATGGTTGCAAGGTTTGATGACATTGCAAATGTTTTTCCAAAATAAAGAAGCATGGCCAGGACCAATGCAATTAAAGGGCCAGATATATACCAAGGCCAAGGGTTTAAAATATATTCCATAGATTGCTTTTGAAATTAAGATTTATAAAGCGTTAAAATTGTAGAACTTCAATTTTATTTCTCATTAATTTTATTTTACTTTCATTTTCCAACTGTTTCAAAATTCTTGAGATAACCACTCTAGAGGTGTGTAAATCATCAGCAATATCGTTGTGCTTGATTTCTAAACTTGTTGAAGCATTCAATTTTACCTTATCAATTAAATACTTAAATACCCGTTCATCCATTTTCATAAAAGCTAAAGTATCAATGGTTTCAAGCATTTCGTTAAAACGGATTTGATAAGCTTCTAAGATGAAATTACGCCAACTTTGGTTTGTGTTAAACCAATGCTGAATTTTGCTAACAGGAATAAGAATTAAGCTAGAATCACTTTCGGCAACGGCTCTGATATTGCTTTTGGATGTTTTTAAACAACAAGTCATGGACATCGCACAGGTGTCGCCAGCTTCAAGAAAGTAAAGTAACAGTTCATCCCCATGAGCATCTTCTCTTAAAATTTTAATGGTGCCAGTGAGTAATAAGGGAATAAAGTTTAAAGATTGATTGATATCTATGATGATATCATCTTTTTTAAATGCTTTAAAAACACCTGATTGGAAAATCTCATTTAAGATGTCGTCGTCAAGGATTTGATTAAATTTTTGTTGTAATAATGAATTTGTCATGCCCAAAAATAATCATTTTATAAATTTGAAATAAATTGTTTGGCAGTAATTTAATAAAAATACTATATTTGCACCCACAAAAAAGGCCTCGTGGCGCAACTGAATAGCGCACTTGATTACGGCTCAAGAGGTTACTGGTTTGAATCCAGTCGAGGTCACTAAAAGCTAATATAATTAGCAACAAAACCATGTAAGTCTTATGATTTACATGGTTTTCAAGTATTTAGGAGTACATAAGATTTGAATTGATTTGATTTTAAATGTGAGCTAAAAGGATAGCTTTTTTCAAAGTGTGAGCTTAGCTCACACTTTCATCAAATTACTTCATTGAATTAGAATAGTTGATTTGACTTTCGTCTCGATAAATGTTTAATAATTTAAAGACGACAACTATGCGTACACAAAACACTTTTTCAACATTATTTTTAGTGCAAAGTTATAAAGCAATCAATAACGAAGCACTTCTCTATGCAAGGATTACAGTAAACGGTAAACGAATTGACATTAGCTTAAAAAGGAAAATTCCTTTACACCTTTGGGATAGTACCAAAAAGAGGGCACGAGGTAATTCAAGGGAGGCTCGACAAATTAATCAGTATTTGATTCAGGTAAAATCACAACTTTTTCAATGCTACCAAGATTTAAAATTCAAAGGAGAACTTATCACGGCACGATTGATAAAGGAAATTTATTTGGGTGAAGATGAAAACTCCAAGACACTCCAAAATATTTTAGAATATCATACTAGTAAAACGGAAAACACATTTGCTTCTGGAACTGTACGAAATTTTGGGGTAACTGAAAGGTACATTAAAAAGTTTCTCAACAAACACCTAAACACTACGGATGTTTATCTCAATAAGCTTGATTATAAATTTATTTGTGATTTTGAAAATTTCCTTCACTGCTATTGGCCAAAAGACCATCCAAAAGCAATGGGCAATAATACCATAATGAAACACATTCAAAGATTACGAAAAATGGTAACGCTTGCATTTCATTTAGAATGGATAGATAAAGACCCTTTTGTTAGATGGAAACCAACTTATGAAAAAACCGACAGACCTTATTTGACGGAAAATGAACTATCAAATATTGAGTCCTATCAGTTCTCAATAGAAAGGCTAGAACGAGTAAAAGATTTGTTTGTTTTCAGCTGCTATACGGGTATTGCACATATTGACTTAATGAATTTAACAAAAAATAATATTCTTAAAGGGATAGATGGTAATGATTGGATATTTACGAATCGTCAAAAAACTAAATCTTCTGTTAAAGTTCCCTTATTAGAAAAAGCACAATATCTTATTGATAAATATCAGCATCATCCGATGTGACAAATAACTGAAACTTTATTTCCTAATATCACCAATGAAAAAGTTAACTTTTATCACAAGGAGATTGCAAATGCAGTAGGTTTGAAAAAGAATCTCACTTTTCATATGGCCAGACATACATTTGCCACCACTGTTACTTTAAGTAATGGGGTTCCAATTGAAACGGTTTCTAAACTTTTAGGTCATTCCAAGATTGCTTCAACACAAATATATGCAAGGGTGATTGAGCGAAAAGTCAGTGACGATATGCAAAAGTTAAAGGAGCAACTTTTGAAAGCCAAGAGTAATTTAGATGAAATTAGTCATAAATTGTGATTAGCCACTAAAGTATCAATTAACCTTTATGCAAAGCAGTGCATCAGAACCTTTTGATAAACTTATTTAAATTATAGAAGTCATGTTTTAGGCATTTTTTGTGGGAGTTTTGAATCCTGTCATCCCGAACAAATAGAACTTTAAATTAGTGAAAAAGAGAGGTTTATTAATCTCTCTTTTTATTTATCCCCCATATTATGGACTTGTAATAAAAAAGTGGACAATTAATTGCGAGATTTAAGCTGCTACATTTTGGTTATACATTTCTAATTCAAATTCGTTAATAGTTTTATACCCTAAAGTAGAGTGTATCCTCCTTTTATTGTACCAAGTTCCAATCCAAGAAAAGGCTGATTTACTTATTTTAGATAATTTTGGGCTACATGTTCTATAATTCTACCAACTATAATTACCTTACTTACCGACAATTAAAGTTTTGACTGCTATTTGCACCTGTAAAGTTTTTCCTGTTTCTAAAATCAGATATAAAAATTTTTAATCTTCAACAGCTCTAAAGTTTTCTTTCATAAATTCACTAGGAGATTTTCCGTACTGTTTTTTAAATGTTTTAGTAAAATAGTTATGTGAATTAAACCCAACGGAAAAGCCTATCTCATTCACCTTTAAATTTCCTTCTTTCATTAATTCTACAGCCCGTTTTAATCTTATACTTCTAATAAATTCTGTCGCAGACTGGTTTGTAAGTGATTTTAATTTGCGATGCAAATGTGTACGACTTAAAAATAATTTTTCAGCTAAATCCTCAACGGTAAATTCAGCATTTGCAATATTTTCCTCGATAATGCGAATGGCTTTAAGAAGCAGTTTTTTGTCCAAATCTTCTATATCTCGACTTTCAGCCCAATTTGTATTACTTGTGCTAAAGGATTCACGCAATAATTTTCTTGAATTAAGCAAATTGTTAATTTGAACAATAAGTAAATCATCATCAAAAGGTTTAGCCAAATAGGCATCCGCACCAGAGTTAATAGCTGAAATTCTATCTTTAACATCATTCAGCGCAGTAAGTAACAAAACTGGGATATGACTAATTCTTATATCCTTTTTAATTTTTGAGCATAATTCAATACCATCAATTTCCGGCATCATAATATCTGAGACAACCAAATCAGGATATAAAGAATTAATTTGATTTAGAGCTTCTTTACCATTTTTTGCTTTGGCAATTCTAAAATGACGTCCTAAAGAATCACATAAATATTCTAATAACTCAGGATTGTCTTCGGCGATTAAAATTAAAGATTCTTGATGTTCGTCATTGTTGTCGAACTTGTTTTTATTTGCTAGGCTTGTAAGAGGTTCGGACGTAAAATCAAAAGTGGTTCCAATTGATGGCTCCTCTGTAGGATCATTAAATGCACCATGCTGATGTCTTGGAAGTCTTATACAAAAAACCGATCCTTTTCCTTTAAAGGTACTCACAATTAACTGACCGTTATGCATTAAAATATAATTTGTAGATAGGGAAAGTCCAATACCAGTTCCATTTAAGTGATTATTACCAATTTGGAAATATCTTTCAAAAATATTAGGAAGTTCATGTGCTGAAATACCTTCTCCAGAATCTGCAATACTTATTTCTATAAAGTCATCTTCTAAGGGCTTACCAATGGAGTGTTCATTCCAATTAGGGTAAAAATCGGTTTGGTTACTATCTTGTATTTTTAGAATAATACTGCCATTATCTGAGGAGTATTTAAAGGCGTTCGAAATAATATTAACCAATACCTTATCGAATTTATCGGTATCGAAATCTATTTTGAGACTATTAAAATCCGATTTAAAAACATAACTAAAGTTTCTGTGATTTGCGTGCTCTTCAAAACAGTTAAAAACATTTTTACAGAACATTACAATATCGGTCTTTATGGGATTAAGTTTCAATTTACCGTGATCTATGCGCCTAAAATCGAGAAATTGATTAATGAGGCGAAGTAAGCGATCTGTATTATTTTTTATAAGTCTTAATTGCTTGTTAGTAAATTCATTTTCTGTTTCTGAAGTTTTCAACAAACGACTTACTGGTCCTTGAATTAGGGTTAACGGAGTTCTAAATTCATGAGAAATATTGGTGAAAAACTGAAGTTTCATTTGGTGTAGTTTTTCTTCCGATTCGTGTTGTATTTTGGCCAGATTTACCTCATTCTTTAGTTTTTGTCTATAAATAATTTGTTTTCTGAAAAAGTAGATGGACGCAGAAAGAATTAAAAAATAGACGAAATAGGCATACCAAGTTAACCATATCGGCGGAGTAATTTTAATAAAAATTTGAGTTGGACTAGTGTTCCAAACGCCATCATTATTTGATGCTTTAACTTCAAAAATATAATCGCCGGGTGGCACGTTTGTAAATGTGGATCTTCCGTTATAGTTACTCTGAATCCACTGATTATCAAATCCTTTGAGTCGATACTTAAATATGTTTTTTTGCGGATTTATGTAATTGTTTGTTATAAATTCAAAGCGAATTGAATTTTGTTTGTAGTTTAAAGTTATAGATTCTGTATCCCCAATGTTATTTTTTAAAATACCGTCTTCAGCATCTGGTAAAATCTTCTTGTTATGTATGTATAATTGGGTAATTGTTGTAACAGGAGGAATTGGATTAGTTACGATTCTGTTAGGTTGAAATTTGATAAAGCCGTTTGATCCCCCAAAATATAATTCGCCAGTATTGGATTTTAGAACAGCCCTAGGATAAAATTGATTATTTTCAATACCTTTTACTCTGTTGAATGAATACGAAATCTCGGAATCAGGATTAAATTTACTTAATCCATTTTCTGTTGTAACCCAAAAGTTTTTGTCTTTGTCTTGGATAATAGAAAAGATTTCACTTCTGGTCAATTCATCATCTACACCATAAGTTTTGGATGCACCAGTAATCGGATTGAATTTATTTAATCCTTCATTAGTGCCTAGCCATAAAAAGCCTAGATGATCTTCAAATATGCAATTGATATAGCTACTTGATATACTCTCAGGATTTTGTTCTTGTTGAAAAAAACGCTTAAATTGAGTCATTCCTTTTTTTAATAGATTAAGCCCATTTTTTGTAGCGAACCAAATATTTTCTTTTCTGTCTTCAATGATATGAGTAACTTTATTGCTCGATATAGAATTAAGATCTAAGTCCTTTTTTTGGTATTGTATAAATGTTTGATCTTCAAAATTATAAAAATAAACACCTATAGGGTAGTTGCTCACCCAGAGCCCATCATTGGTTGCTAATAGATTAAAGTCTTGAAAGCCTGTATTAAAAGGTGGGATTAATTTTTTAAAAGCTTTTGTGTTTTTTTTCTGGTAGAGGACGCCATTGTTGTACGTTCCCACCCACAAAGTTCCAAATTTATCATAGGTTATAGATTTAAACCTTTTAATAATATCCCCATCACAAACAACAGGCATAGTAGTAAAAACATTAGTTTTTGGATTATAGAGATTTAGTTCCCCATTATCTGTACCAATTACTAAATTGTAACTATTTGGAACCTGCGCAAAACAACTTACAATATTACTGTTAAGGGATTGATTTGAAGTGGACTGCGTGTAATGTTGAAAAGCGGTGTTGTACTTATTATGAAATGCCAATCCCCCTAACCATGTACCTATCCAAATGTTCTTATTAGAATCCTGATATAATGAATATATGGAATGGTGTGGTAATTCATAATTTTTCTGTTTTTCTATGATTAATTTCACCTTATTATTTTGAATAATAGCAATACCATTATTTGTGGCTACCCATATTTGGTTTTCCTCATCCTTAATTAAACTTCTTATACGGTCACCTGGTAAGCGTTCACCCATCGCCTTTGAATTAAAACGATGTGTAATGGAGCCATCTTTTTTATTCATACGCACTAGTCCTATGGATTGGTAGCCTATCCATATTACCTCCTCTTCAATTAGAACCGCACTAACCGTACTGTCAAAACCTGTTTTAAAATATTGAAAAACTTGACTATCCTTGGTTAAATAATAAATGTCACCATCATTATAAAACACCCAAATGGTTTGGTCTGCGCTTAGAGTAGCAACATTGATTCTGGCGTCTTTTTTCTTTTTATTTTTATAGTTTGCTTTTTTTGTTTCTGGATCAAAGGTTGCTATACCATTTTCATCTGCCATCCAATAAGTACCACTGTCATCCTGAAAAAAAGAACTTATGTTTTTACCAACAACATCATTGTGGTCATTAGTTATGTTGTATCTAATAAAATCGTCGCTTTTATCATTATAGGAGCAAAGGCCGTTTGCCGTTGCAACCCATAATTTCCCGGGATTATCTTTGTAAAGCGTATTAATTCTATTAGAACTAATTGTTGAATTTCTTCTAAAATGACGATAACGTTTAATATTTATTGAATTGTAAGAGAAAAGTCCATTATTTGTGCTAAACCATATCTTGCCATGGTTATCTTCCACTATACTGGTTATTTGAGTGTATGCTACACCACCTTCTGGGGTTACTTTAGATAAAGATATTTGAGGATCGTTTGCGCCAAATAAAGTAATTGGCAGAAAAACAATGAACAAGTGTAGCATACGATTTGCCATAGGACTTTTTACAGACTAAATTACGAATTAATAAGGCTACTTAAAAGACATTATGAATTAATTACTAGTACAAATGTTGTTTCGTGTTACATAATTACAAGGATGTAACATTTGTGCTAGTAAATGGGAACAATAGTTTTAAGAAACAAAAATATAAGCTCCTATTTTTGTCTTAACATTAATTTAAAGATTACTTAAAGTGTTAACTGCTTTTAATAATAAAATATACATGTTGGTTTTTATACTAGTATTTATTTACGCATGTAAATCAGATCAGTCAAATGATAGTGCTAAGAGAGATGTTAATAATAACATTAATAATAAAGTAGAAAAGGCTTCACGTAATTTAAAAGATTTAGCAAAAAACCTTAATCAGGAGTCAGATTTTTTAAAATTCCCAAGAAGTTTAAACAAATCTGGTAATATTAAGCTAGTTAACACCTCTGATTGGACAAGTGGATTCTATCCTGGGGTGTTATGGTTAATGCATGATCTTACTAAGGATAGCTATTGGAAAAATAATGCAGTTATCTTTACAAATGCTTTAGAAATTGAGCAAAATAACTCATTAGACCACGATATAGGATTTAAAATGATGTCTAGCTTTGGATTAGGCTATAAGTATACTAAGGATCCGCACTACAGAGATGTTCTTATTCATTCAGCGAAAACTCTAGTTACCCGGTTTAATCCTAATGTCGGCTGTATTCGTTCTTGGGACCATCATAAAGATAAATGGGAATTTCCGGTAATAATAGATAACTTAATGAATCTAGAGCTTTTATTTTGGGCTTGGAAAGAAACCGGAGACGAAGACTTTTACAACGTGGCAAGTACCCATGCAAAAACAACTCTTAAAAACCATTTTAGAGAGGATTATAGTTCATACCATGTTGTTAATTATGACACCGTTTCTGGCGCTGCAATTCATAAAGCTACCCATCAAGGGTTTTCAGATAATTCCTCATGGGCAAGAGGTGAGGCTTGGGCACTTTATGGTTATACAATGGCTTATCGCGAAACTAGCGATATTCAATTTTTAATTCAAGCAGAAGCGATTGCCAACTACATTATAAATATTGCACTATTGCCTCAGGATCTCGTTCCGTTATGGGACTTTAGTCTTAATAGCGCAGAAGGAGAACCAAAAGATGCTTCTGCGGCGGCCATTATGGCTTCTGCCTTGTTTGAGTTAAGCACAATGACAAAAACAAATTCTAAGGAATATTTAAATGTAGCCAATGGTATAATAGAATCACTATCATCAGATAATTATTTTAATATTCAAGGAGAAAATAAAGGATTTTTATTAAAACATTCTACTGGCTCTAAGCCAAAAAATTTAGAGGTTGATGTGCCGTTAATATATGCAGACTACTATTTTTTAGAAGCCCTGTCTAGACAAATTAAAATTACTACAAACAAAACTATAGCTTTATGAATACAAACCAATTAATCTTCAAACTAATTTATCTAATTTCTATTTTGCTTACTTACAATGGATATAGTCAAACTATTGATATTAGCGGAAATGTTAAAGATGAATCCAATATGCCGCTTCCTGGTGTAAATATTATTATCAAAGGAACTACAACTGGTACTAGCACAAATTTTGATGGTAACTATAGTATTTCTGCCTCAGTTGGGCAAATCCTCGAGTTTTCATACCTTGGTTTTAAAACAAAGGAAGTTTTAGTAGGGAATGCAACTACCTACAATGTTATTTTAGTGACAGATAACTCACAATTAGATGAAGTTGTTGTCGTAGGATATGGTACACAAAAAAGAAGTGATGTTACAGGTTCGGTTACTTCAGTCTCAAAAGAGCGATTAGAACAGGTGCCTAATACAAATTTTTCCCAGGCCATTCAGGGGTCTGTAGCTGGAGTTGGTATTCAAACAACAGGGTCTTCAGCTGATGGTGATGAGATTAATATATTGATTAGAGGTCGAAATTCCTTTAGTAATGAAAGAAATCAACCACTGATTGTTTTGGATGGTGTTCCTTACAGTGGAAACATATCTGATATAAATCCAACTGATATTGCCTCTATTGATATTTTAAAAGACGCATCTTCATCAGCTATTTATGGGTCAAGAGCAGCAAATGGTGTTATCTTAATAACTTCTAAAAAAGGATTGAGTGGCATCGTTAAGTTTTCATACGATGGCTTATACGGTTCTGAAAACTTAACTGAATTTCCGCGACCTATGTCACCCTCTGAATATTATAATTTCAAATTGATAAGGGATGAAACACTCATAACAGATTCTGAAAGAGAACTTTTTGAAAATGGAGGTGGAACTAATTGGCTAGATTTGGCTACAAGAACGGGCTCAAGACTGCAACACACCATATCTGCGTCGGGCGGAAGCGAAAAAACTAAATATTATATTTCAGCAAGTTATCTCGACGTACAAGGCGTAGCGGTTAATGACCAGTTTCAACGAACAACACTGAGAGTCAATCTTGATGCCAGTTTAACAAATTGGCTAAAAATTGGTACAAACACACAACTATCTTTTGCCGAGCGTGATGGTCAAAATGCAAGTTTCGGAGGGGCATATTTAGCAAATCCTTTAACAACAGCTTATAATGAGGATGGGACTCTAAACATATTTCCTTGGCCTGAGGATGTGCAAACCAGAAATCCTTTGGAAAGTTTATTATTCAAAGATAACCATGATACATACAAAGTGTTTACAAACAATTACATAGATGTTAATTTGCCTTTTATTGAAGGTTTATCGTATCGAATGAATACAGGTTTTGAACTTACATCATTAAATAGGCAGCAGTATCGCGGTAGGGATACTCAGGAAGGTCTTAGAGTTCAAGGAAGTTTAGATTTAGAGGATAATTTATTAACAAATATATTATTGGAAAATATTTTAAATTACAAAAACAAATTTGGTAAACATAGTGTTGCGGCAACTGCTTTGTATAGTTATCAAAAAATTGAACAAGATATACGAACTGTTGGTGCGCGCGGTTTTCCAAGTGATGAATTAACATGGTACCAAGCTGCGTTAGGTGCGGTTATTGAGCCAGGGTACGAGTACTCTGAGCAAGTAACATTATCTGCGATGTTACGTCTAAACTACACGTACGACGATAGGTTTTTAGTTACCGTTACAGGCAGAAGGGATGGCTACTCTGGTTTTGGTGAAAACAACAAATGGGGTAATTTTTTATCTGGAGCGTTGGGTTGGAATATACATAAAGAGTCTTTTATGAACAACTCTATATTCAATACGCTCAAGCTAAGAAGTTCTTATGGTCTCAATGGTAATCAAGCGCTTGGCCCATACCAAACATTAACAACTTTAGATAATAGATCCTATCTTAACGGCACTGTAACAGCTATTGGCTTTATCCCAGATGAAATCGGAAATCCGAACCTAAAATGGGAGTCGACGTTAATGGCGAATGTAGCTGTTGATTATGCATTATTAGAAAATAGAATCAGTGGTACATTTGAATATTACTCTTCAAAAACGAATAATCTTTTACTTAACCGAACCATTTCATCTGTTTCGGGTGACAATGCTATTACGGATAATATTGGTGAACTATCCAACACAGGATTCGAAGTATCGATATCTGCAGATGTTATAAATAAAGATGATTTTAGGTGGAATATTTCGGCAAACGCTGCATGGACTGAAAATAAAATTACAAAGCTTTATGGTGATGGTACCGACGATTTAGAAAATCAATGGTTTATTGGTAAACCCATAAATGTGGCTTTTGACTTGGAGTTTGATGGTGTTTACCAAATTGGTGAGGACATTGCTTCTTCCGCACAACCAAACGCACTGCCGGGTCACGCCAAAATTATCGATCAAAACAATGATGGAGCTATTGATGATGAAGATAGAGTCATACTTGGAAACGAGGATCCAAACTTCATCGCTGGTTTCGGCACTACAATAACTTACAAAGACTTTTCCTTAAATATTTTCACACAGGGTGCTTTTGGGGCTATTAAAGAAAATACCTTATTACAAGATGATGTTTTTAGTGATATAAAAAGAAATACCACACCAAAAAATTGGTGGACACCAGATAACCCGACCAATGAATTTTGGGCCAATGATGTCGATGCTAATTTAAGAAATGTGGGTATTTATGAGAGCATAGACTATTGGAGAATTAAGGATGTAACGTTGACATACACACTTCCAAGAACATTTTCAGAAAGTATGGGTATAGATAATTTAAGAGTTTACCTAACCGGAAGAAATTTATTTACAATAACCAACTACACTGGTTTAGATCCAGAGCTTACTGGAAACCGAGATATACCTTTATCGAAATCTTATGTATTTGGTATCAATTTAAGTTTTTAACTAAATTAAAATTAAATAGTATGAAAAATTTAGAATTTATAAAAACACTAATTTTTGCTTTTACATTTTTAAGCATTTATAGTTGTTCAGATGATGTATTAGTTGAAAATCCACCACACATTATTTCACCAAATACGCTATATCAGGATTTAACAGGTTTTGAGGCAGGGATTAATGGACTTTATGCGCAATGGGCTAGAGAGCGTAGCGGCGCAAATTATGGAGACCCTAACGATCTAATGATAGATCCTTCAGTAGTTGGTACAGATAATTGCTACGGTAATAGACGTGCAGGTTGGAGTGCAGACGTAGGGAATCGTTTTTTTAATAATACCTCATTAAATAGTTTTTCAAGGAGATTCTTTAATTGGTTATATGAGATTATTAACGCTAGTAATACAATAATTGGCGCTACCAAAACTGAGGCTGGACAAGCCTTGCCAGAAGCAGATAGAAATCGAATTATTGCCGAGGCCAGACTTTTTAGAGCCTGGGCATACCGTCATTTAACCTATTCGTTTGGGGACGTACCGTTGGCTTTAGAGACGGGTACCCAAGGTTCTGCATTGCGAGACGATTGGACAAGACAACCAGTGGCAGAGGTGAGAAATCAGATGCTTGAAGATTTATTGTTTGCTGAAGAAAATTTACCAGAAACTTCCCCTAACCAAGGCAGACTGGTTAAGGCTGTGGCAACGCATTACTTAGCCGAACTTTACTTAGAACTAGACCCGCAACAGGCGGTTGTTAAGGCAAACAGTTTAATTAACAGCGGCCTTTATAGTCTAATAACCCAACGTTATGGTGTGAAGGCCAACCAGCCCGGAACTCCATTTACTGATATGTTTTTAGATGGAAATTCTAATAAAACAGAGGGTAATACTGAAGCGCTTTGGGTCATGCAAAATGAAGCATTAACCATTGGTGGCGATTACAACATGATGCGTCGTTGGTATAGAGGTCGCTCTCAAGATGTTAGAGTAGACGGTATTTCTGGTACTATTATCTTTTCTCAAGAAAATGGCGGACGAGGTTTAGGAAGAAATGCACCAACACGTTATGCCATGGAACTTTACGAGGAGGGTGATCATCGAGGTGGAAGATTTGCCTGGAGAACGTATGAAGTACTAAATAATCCTGATATTGTACCACCTTTCAGACAACTTGGTGATACAATATTTTTCCAATGGGAAAATCAGGATGAAGTTATTAGAAATGCATATTGGCCAAGTACCAGAAAATGGGATTATGCGGATCCAAATGATATCTCAGGAACTACAAACTATAATGATCAAGTGTATTTAAGATTAGCAGAAACCTATTTAGTTTTAGCAGAAGCTCAGCTTTTAACCGATGATGCTCAGGGTGCTGCCAATTCAATTAACATATTAAGACAACGTTCAAACGCCAGTCCAATAACTGCCGCTGATGTAAATATTGATTTTATTCTAGACGAACGGTCAAGGGAATTATGGTCCGAAGAGCATAGAAGATATAGCTTGGTTAGAGCAGGTAAATGGTATGAACGGGTAAGTCAATTTAATAAAGTTGGTGGCCCCACTGCTACTGAGGGTAGAGATGAGTTATTGCCTATACCTCAATCTGTGATAGATGTAAATACAGTTCCATTTCCACAAAACCCTGGGTATTAAAAACAGCCAATTTAATATGGATTTTAAACTTTAAAAAGAAAAAAATGACATGAGACCACTAATTGTAATTTTCACGTTTTTATCTACGGCCTGTAATAGCGGAGACGATTCAAATTCAAATCCACCAACAGGACCAGTAAATGAGGGTATCGTTAGATTTAGTGACGATTTTGAGGGGCCATTTAATTTAGACCCATCTAACCTCGCCATTAATGTTTGGTATGAGTCCTTGAGAGGTCAAAGTACCGCAAGTGTAATCAGCGATATTCCAGCTAGATCGGGCGAAAAATGTCTAGAAATGACTTTAATAGCCAATGAAAATAATCTTAGTCGATCTGAGATTGGTGTTAATTTAAGAAATTCATTGGGTGATTATTGGTATGGTCTAAGTGTATTTATTCCCACAGAATATGACATTAGCCAAATGGTACTCGATCAAGATAATTTTGTAACTGTTTTAGCACAATGGGGAGTTTGGGAAAATAATCCAGGCCTACCCGATTTTGCCCTCCGCCTTGGTCGTGACAATGGACAAAACAAATTTTATCTAACCTACGAGCCTTCAACTAGTTTAAACTTTTTGTGGGAAGCACCCTTGATACAAGGCGAATGGGTAGATTGGATTTTTCATATTAAATGGACCAAAGATGAGACAGGTGTTTTTAAAGTTTGGCAAAATCGAAACTTAGTATTTTCTAAAACAAATTTTCAATCCACAGATGGTGATGGCGATGAGGTTAAAAGTAAAATAGGTCTTTACTATTCAAATTGGGGCGATCGTCAACGTGGTTTTGATGAGATAAAAGTGTTTTATGACAATTTTACGGTAGCAAAAGGGGAAGATATGTTTGATGCAGTAGATCCTAGTTTACGATAAAAAAGGGTATATGGTTTAAAAATCAAATTAAAACGTACAAAAATTACAAATTCTCTTTTAATGATGTTTTAATCATTGTGAAAGTCAGACAAATAAGTCACTTTAAGAGCTAAAATAGACAAAGAAATTATTAATCTTTAAATACTTACATTATGAAACAATTTTATTTTATTGGCTTGTTATTTCTAATAGCTGGCACCAGTGCAGCGCAAACCTCATTAAATGCTGGTGAGGTAATGATTACCGGTTTTTACAGCGATTCATTTGATGTTGAAGATGGTTGTGGTGATGCGTTCTCATTTGTTAGCTATGTGCCTTTGGCGGCCGGTACAGTTATTAGATTTAGTGAAGCTGATTATCATAATTGGGCAACTTCCAATGATGGAGATTTAGCTTGGACTAATAATACAGGCTCAACAATTGCAGCTTTGACAAATATCACTATTGTTGCTAGTAATCAAGAATTAAGCTGTGGTTCATCTCCAATCGCAGATATTGGCACAGCTGCTTATGAAGAGGCTATTTCAGGATCTTTTTGGTCTTTAAGCACATCAAATGAGGAGATAATTGTTTATCAAGGCCCAGGGCCAAGAGCTGCAAATTCCTTTATTTCAATTTTCTTGTCTGATAATACATCGGTTTACCCAGATAACGTGCCTGCACCTTTATTAAGCACAAACAATTTTATAACATTTGATACTATTATTGATGATGTTGATATTGCTGTTTATGATGGATCTACTACATTTTCAAGTTTTGCCGATTTTAAAACCCAACTTACAAATGTAGCTGTTAACTGGTCAGGTCAAATAGAGGGTGGTGGTGTAGATAATGGAAAGGATAATATCTATCCAGATTTCCCTGGTGATTTACCAAACTTCTCTGGAAACTTATCAACAACCGCTTTTGAAAATGCCGCGATTAGTTTTTATCCTAATCCTGTAAGTGATAATTTAATAATAGATGCTAATGTTGCCATCTCTAATATTTTCATTTATAATAGTTTAGGAAGAGAGATATATACAAATTCGTCTTTTGATAAGGGCAATAATCTTATCGATATGTCTAAATTTCAGGCTGGTATTTATTTTTTAAAAGTCGGCAATACTAATGGATTTCAAACATTTAAAGTTGTCAAAGAATAGATAATTTACATGCTTATCCATTCAATCATTAAGGTTTTTAAATTTGAAAAATTTAGTTATAAAATAACATAAAATAGAGTTGGTTCTGTGGTTAATTCTCAAAATTAAAAATCTAGATTTTACTAAACATCAATAACCTGCCAAAATAACTCAATTAGTATAACTTGAATATTAATTTTGATTTATTCGGCAGGAATGTGATTAAAATGTTTTAGCAGAAGGCAATTAGGTACCTCTAACTATTTAAATATAGGTGTACAAATATATGTGTCTTATGGGTAACGATCATTGTATTGTAATTCAATTTTAAAAGTTTACCATTTCGCTCTTTAATAGTTTAAAATAAGCATTTCAATGATACATATGTCTATATCTTTAAAAGTACTTAAAATTTTACTTATTACTTGTTTTCTGAGTTGTGCAAATTATGTAAGTTCTCAGTCGTGGGATTTGGCAGATGATATCGTTTCTAATTTAGATCCTGTCACTTTTCCAGATGTTGATTATAATATTATGGATTTTGGTGCTATTGGCGACGGCGAAACTCGCAATAAAGAAGCCTTTGAAAAAGCCATCACCAATTGCAGCGAAAAAGGAGGTGGAAAGATTGTTGTACCAGCTGGTAATTATTTTATGAATGGTCCTTTGGTTTTTAAAAGCAATGTCCATATAGAGTTACAAGAAGGTGCAATTTTAAATTTTAGTCCTAATGAAAAAGATTATCTGCCTGCTGTACTTGTAAGGTGGGAGGGAACTATGGTCTATAATTACTCACCTCTGATATATGCATATCAAGTTAAAAATATTGCACTTACAGGCAAGGGAACCATAAATGGTAATGGTTCTAAAAATTTTGCTACATGGAAAAAGTTACAACAACCTGATAAAAACAAACTCAGAAAAATGGGACAACAAAATACACCCATTTACGAACGTGTATTTGCTGAGGGACACCATTTAAGACCAAGCCTCTTTCAACCTTTCGGATGCACAAATGTTAGACTAGAAGGTGTGACTATCTTAGATTCACCATTTTGGGTTATACACCCTACCTTTTGTGACAATGTTATTATACGTGGTGTAACTGTGGATAGTTACAATACAAATAATGATGGCTGCGACCCTGAGTCTTGCAGCAATGTGCTCATTGAAGATTGTACTTTTCGCACAGGTGATGATTCTATCGCTATTAAAGCTGGACGCGATAATGATGCTTGGCGCATAGGTCGCCCTACAGAAAATGTTGTAATAAGAAACTGTAATTTCTACTCAAAAATAAACGGTGTTTGTATTGGTAGCGAGATGTCTGGAGGTGTTAGAAATATCTTTATTGAAAATATTGATATGCCTATGTCCTCTAATGCTATTTATTTTAAAGCTAATCTAGATAGGGGAGGTTATATAAAAAATGTATTTGTTCGAAATATAAAAGCCGATACCGTAAGAACTGCACTCATAAGGTTTGAGCCCAACTACAAAGGCCAAAAATCTTCGTTTAATCCTACGCTTTTTGAAAACTTCTATATAGAAAATATAAAATCTGATGTTTCGAAAGAGGTAGGTATCTACTTGGCTGGAATAGAAAAAGACTATCCCATAAAAAACATTAATTTAAAAAATATAAAATTAGGGCAAACCCCAGAACCTTATGTTATGGAAAATGCTGAAAATATTCTATTTGAAAATGTTGAAATAAATGGAGTGAAGTTAAAAGAGCATCCAAAAGAAAAGAAATTAATCCCTTTAAATACCTTGTAAAAGCAACATGATAAAACATATGCCATTTAAAAACAATACAGTCTTAAAAGTAGCTTGTGTAGCATTATATCTAATATTTTTTAATAGTAGCTCTGCTCAAAATCAGTCTATACAGGATTCACGCATTATTCAAAATATCGATTCTAGAGAAAAAATGAGCCTAGATGGTTTGTGGCAAGTGATTATAGATCCTCTCGAAAATGGCTACTACAACCACCAATATGACTTACGCGATAAAAAAGCATTTTATAAAAACAAAAAGCCGAAATCGCCATCAGATTTAATTGAATATGACTTTGATAGCGATTACCAACTAACAGTTCCAGGCGATTGGAATACTCAAATGGAAAAGCTATACTATTATGAAGGCACTATTTGGTACAAACGCGCTTTTAATTACAAAAAAGAAAATTCTTCTAAAGATATTTTATATTTTGAAGCTGCCAATTACCATTCAATCGTTTATCTAAACGGGAAAAAATTAGGCGAGCATGAAGGTGGTTTTACACCCTTTCAATTTGAAGTAACTGACCAATTAGTAGAAGGCGAAAACGTACTCATCGTCAAAGTAGATAATCAAAGAAAAAAAGAAGGTATACCAACCTTAAATATGGATTGGTGGAATTATGGTGGAATTACCCGCTCTGTACATCTTATAAAAGTCCCAGAGCAACATATTGCAGACTATAGTATTCAATTAAACAACAAAAATACAGAGTTTATTGAAGGCTGGGTAAAAATTGAAGGTAGTACAGAAAGTACAGAAGTTACTATTGAAATACCCGAACTTAAAAAAAAGGTAAATCTAACTACCGCAAACGGTTATGTCAATTTTAAAATAAAAGTATCGCCTAAACTTTGGACACCAGATAACCCTAAGTTATACAAAATCAATATTTCAACTGCAATAGATCAAGTAGAAGATGAAATAGGTTTTAGAACCATTGAAACAAAAGGAAGCAAAATCTTATTAAATGGTTCAGAAATTTTTTTAAAGGGTATAAGTATTCACGAAGAAGCCCCTTATGATTTGGGTCGAGTAACCTCAAAAGAACAATGCCTAATCTTGTTGCAATGGGCCAAAGAATTGGGATGTAATTTTATCCGTCTGGCACATTATCCACACAATGAAACTATGGTTAAAGAAGCCGAAAAAATGGGTCTTTTAATTTGGGCAGAGGTTCCTGTTTATTGGTCTGTTGCGTTCGATAATGTATCGACGCTTGAGAATGCTACAACACAACTTGAAGACATGATATCTAGAGATAAAAATAGAGCAGCTGTTATTTTGTGGTCTGTTGCAAACGAAACCAAGGAAGATGAATCTAGAAATAAATTTCTAAAAAGTTTAACCGATAAAATTCGCGAAATAGATCCAACTCGACTTATAACCGCAGCGCTAAACTCTCAAACAATAAAAGGAAATGGTGAAATAATAGCTATTGAGGATCAACTAGGCCAATACGTTGATGTCATTGGTATAAACAGTTATTGTGGTTGGTATGGTGGCACACCAGGTTCGTGTAAAAAAATAAAATGGACCAATAACTATGACAAACCCATGATTATGAGTGAAGTGGGTGCTGGTGCCCTACAAGGCTTGCATGGTACTGCAAAAGAAAGATGGACTGAAGAATATCAAGAAGCGGTTTATAAAGATAACATCGAAATGATGGAAGGTATAGAGTTTTTAAGCGGAACCACACCATGGATTTTAAAAGATTTCCGCTCACCTCGAAGGCACTTAAGAAGAATACAAAACGACTATAACAGAAAAGGAATTATATCAGAACAAGGTATCAAAAAACTGGCATTTTATACCCTACAAGCATATTATATGTCTAAAAAATAAATTGAAATGATTATAAAAAAAACAATAGTTCTAACAGGCGCAGGTGGCGTACTTTGCAGTACCATGGCAGAGGCACTAGCTAAAAAAGGTCACAATATTGCAGTGCTTGATTTAAGAAAAGATGCCGCAGATAGAGTAGCAAAAATTATTACCGATAATGGTGGCAAGGCCGTTGGTATAGAAGCCAATGTTTTAGATAAAGACTCCCTCACAAAAGCCAAAACTGAGGTGAACAATACTTTTGGTAAATGCGATATTCTAATAAATGGTGCAGGCGGAAACCATCCCTTAGGCACCACAAGTAAACCGTTTTTTAGCATTGAAGATTTAGATAATAAAACAGAAGGGTTTAAATCCTTTTTTGATTTAGATCCTAAGGGCATTGAGTTTACGTTCAATTTAAATTTTTTAGGAACTCTAATCCCCACTCAAGTTTTTGCTCAAGATATGGTCGGTAGAGATGGTTGTAGTATCTTAAATATTTCTTCTATGAATGCTTTTACACCCTTAACAAAAATACCGGCTTATAGTGGTGCCAAGGCGGCGGTCTCTAATTTCACCCAATGGTTGGCTGTACATTTTTCTAAAGTTGGGATAAGAGTAAATGCTTTGGCACCTGGCTTTTTCTTGACAGACCAAAACAGAACTTTGCTTACTAATGACGATGGTAGCTTAACCCAACGAGGTCAACAAATTATTGACCAAACCCCAATGGGGCGTTATGGAGAACCTGAAGATTTAGTTGGAACAACGCTATGGCTGTGTGGCGAGGGCTCAAAATTTGTAACGGGTGTTGTGATTCCTATTGATGGTGGATTTGCCGCCTATAGTGGCGTGTAGAAATATAATTTATAAATGGAGAATAAAATATCTTGGGGCATTATAGGTTGTGGGGATGTTGCTGAACTAAAGAGCGGTCCAGCATTTCAAAAATGTGAAAATTCACAATTATTAGCTGTTATGAGACGCGATTATAATTTAGCTAAAGATTTTGCGACCCGTCATCGTGTGGCACTTTACTATGACAATGCAGACCAACTTTTGGAAAACCCAGATATAAACGCAATTTATGTGGCAACACCACCGTCAACACATTTATATTATGCTTTAAAAGCACTACAGGCAGGAAAAAATGTGTACGTTGAAAAGCCTATGGTGCTTTCTGAGAATGAAGCCTTACAGCTGCAAAATGAAGTTAATAATAGCCCAAATATGTTAGTGGTTGCCCATTATCGCAGGTTTTTACCAATGTATATTAAGGTTAAAGAACTCCTAAATCAGCATATTATTGGACCGATAAAATTTGTTGATTTAAAATTTTTAAAGCCTCATAATTTTAAGGATAAAGCAGGTTGGAGATTAGATGCTGAAGTTTCTGGAGGTGGTTATTTTCATGATATTGCCCCACACCAAATAGATTTAATGACTCACTTTTTTGGCGATTTCCAATTAGTTAAAGGTATTGCTATAAATCAATCTAAATTGAGCAAGGTTGACGATACTGTAAATGGTATCATCCATTTTAAAAATAAAGTTCAATTCAGAGGAATTTGGTCTTTTTCAATACCAAAATATTTGGAGGAAGATAGCTGCACCATATACGGGGAAATGGGTACCTTGTCGTTTTCTTTTTACGAAGAAACACTAAAACTGAATACGAACAGTGAAAATCAAGTTTTTAATTTTAAAAATCCAAAACATATACAACAACCTTTAATACAAGAAACCGTTAATTATTTTCTTGGAAAACGAAACAACCCTTGTGATGTTAAGGTTGGCGTAACCGTAACATCTATAATGGAACAATTTACAAAAAACACATAGCCTTTTTATGGAACAAACATGGAGATGGTACGGATCGAATGATCCCGTATCTTTATCAGATATCAAACAAGCAGGAGCAAGAGGAGTTGTATCGGCATTACATCATATCCCAAATGGAGCAGTTTGGACAGTTGATGAAATTCAAAAAAGAAAACATCTCATTGAAAACGTTGGCTTAACATGGAGCGTGGTAGAGAGTATTCCTGTGCATGAGAATATTAAAACGCGTTCAGGGAATTTTCAGCAATACATCGAAAACTATAAGAAGAGTATCGAAAATTTAGCAAGTTGCGGAATTCAGATAGTATGCTATAACTTTATGCCCGTGTTAGACTGGACGCGAACCGATTTAGCTTTTGAAGTTGCAGATGGCTCTAAAGCACTACGTTTTGATGCCACTGCTTTTACAGCCTTTGAATTGTATTTATTACAAAGACCAGGCGCTGAAAATGATTATTCTGATGAGCAAAAGATGGAAGCTATGGCTTATTTTCAAAATATTTCTAATGAAGACAAGCAAAAATTAGTTAAAAATATTATTGCAGGTTTACCAGGAGCTGAAGAGGGTTATACTTTAGAGCAATTTCAAACCATTTTAGATACGTATTCTAATATTGATGCACAAAAATTAAAAGAAAATCTGGTGGCATTTTTAAAAGAAATTGTACCAGTTGCGGCTCAAAATAATGTGTTAATGTGCATTCATCCAGATGACCCGCCTTATCCTATTTTAGGCTTGCCACGAGTGGTTAGTACAGAAGAGGATTATGCGTATTTGTTTTCTCAAGTACCAGATAGAGCTAATGGGATTACCTTTTGTACAGGCTCTCTAGGTGTTAGGGAAGATAACGATTTGGTTCAAATTGTGAAACGTTTTGCAGATCGTGTTCATTTTCTTCATTTTAGAAGTACGCAACGCGATGAAAAAGGTAATTTCTATGAAGCCAATCATTTAGAGGGTGATGTAGATATGTATAGTGTTGTAAAAGAAATTGTTATTGAAGAACGCAGACGTAAAGCAGCGGGCATGAAAGATGCTATAATACCCATGCGTCCAGATCATGGCCACCAGATGTTGGACGATTTACATAAAAAAACAAATCCGGGGTACTCAGGGATTGGTAGACTTCGTGGTCTTGCTGAACTGAGAGGATTAGAATTAGGAATCTCAAAAAGTTTAATCTAACAACATGATTAACGCAAAAAATATTATTACCGATAATTTTTTATTGCATTCAAAAGCAGCCGAGATTTTATATCACGAGTATGCTAAGCAAATGCCCATAATAGATTATCACAACCATTTATCTCCAAAGCTTATCGCAGAAAATCAGCCTGTAAAAAATATTACAGAAGCTTGGTTAAATGGCGACCATTATAAATGGAGAGGCATGCGTGCAAATGGAATCGACGAACATTTTATCACAGGTTCGGCTTCATTAAAAGAAAGATTCGATAAATGGGCAGAAACGGTGCCTTACACATTAAGAAATCCGTTGTTTCACTGGACGCAGTTAGAGTTAAAGCGTTATTTTGATATTGAAGAGATTTTGCAGCCTAATACATCTGATAAAATCTATGAAAAAGCAAATGCCGTTTTAGAACACAAAACACCAGCACAATTATTAGAAGATATGAAGGTGGAAGTGGTGTGCACAACCGATGACCCAACAGATACTTTAGAATATCACCAAAAAATTGCAAAAGCAGGTTTTTACACCAAAGTATATCCAACCTTTAGAGCAGATGAATTATTTTTTATTGGGCAGGATAAATTTATGCTATATTTAGATAAATTGAGTGCTTCGGTAAATTTTCAAATAACATCGTATTCAGAATTCTTAAAAGCCATCGATGCGAGAATTCTTTATTTTAACGAAAATAGCTGTCGCTTATCAGATTTTGGTGTGGGTGAAGCTCTCGTTATTGAAGATTTTACCCAAGACGAAGTCGCTGCGATTTTCAATAAAAAATTAGAAGGAAAAACGCTTTCAATCTTGGAAATCAATAAGTACAGATCGAGTTTATTTATTCATCTGGCGAAGCAATATCATAAGTTCGATTGGGTTCAACAATACCATTTAGGCCCCATTAGAAATAACAATAGTAGGTTAGTAGAACAAGTAGGTCTTGATGCAGGCTGCGATTCTATTGGCGATTTTCCTATGGCAGAATTTATGTCGAAGTTGTTTAATACACTCAATTCGACAGTTCAATTAGCAAAAACAATTACCTATAATTTAAATCCGTCGCAAAACGAAGTATTTGCCACCATGATGGGGAACTTTCAAACAGGTGGAGCGCCAGGAAAAATGCAATGGGGTTCTGGCTGGTGGTTTTTAGACCAGAAAGACGGCATGGAAAAACAATTAAACGCCTTGTCTAATATAGGCTTGTTAAGCAGGTTTGTGGGTATGCTTACAGACAGTAGAAGTTTCTTATCGTTTCCAAGACACGAATATTTCAGACGTATTTTATGTGATTTGTTAGCCAAAGATATGAATAAAGGACTCGTTCCAAACGATATTGAATTCTTAGGGAAAATGGTTGAAGATATCTGTTATAACAATGCTAAAAACTATTTCAATTTTAATTGAATAAATAAATTTTAATAATTATGAATGAACCAAAAAAGATTGGCAATTACAGATACCAAATTTTAGGACTTCTTATGTTCGCAACCACCATAAATTATTTCGATAGAAGTATCATTGGTGTATTGGCACCAACCTTAGAAAAACTATTTGGATGGACTAATAGTGATTATGCCAATATTATGATTTCATTTAAAATAGCCTATGCATTAGGGCTCCTATATATGGGTGGTTTGATAGACCGGTTAGGAACTAAAAAGGGCTATACCCTATCCATTGCTATTTGGAGTGTATTTGGCATGTTGCACGCTTTGGTTCGTCCTGGGTTTAGTGTTATTGGGTTTGCAGCAGCACGATTTGGATTAGGTTTTGGAGAGTCGGGAAACTTCCCTGCAGCCATCAAAACGACAGCAGAGTGGTTTCCAAAAAAAGACCGAGCTTTTGCCACAGGACTTTTTAATGCAGCAACAAGTATAGGTGCTATAGCAGCCCCGTTTGTGGTTGGGTGGATAGTACATGAAGATGGTAAAAACTGGCAGATACCTTTTTTAATCACAGGTGTACTAAGTGCTATATGGGTGTTTTTATGGTTTAGAATGTATAAAAAGCCAGAAGTACATCCTAAAGTCTCAAAAGAAGAGTTAGCTTATATCCATAGTGATTCAGGAGCTATTGAAAATGAAGAAAAATTACCATGGAAAGCAGTCGCGTCAAAACGTCAAACTTGGGCCTTTGCATTAGCCAAAGTAACCGATGCCGTTTGGTGGTTTTACCTGTTTTGGGGAGCTAAGTTTTTAGCAGATACTTTTGGTGTTAATATTCATAATATCGCCTTGCCATTCTTTGTGATATATATTATGGCAGATGGAGGAAGTATTTTAGGTGGTTATCTTTCTGGTGCTTTTATAAGAAAAGGATGGACCATTAATAAAGCAAGAAAAATAACTTTGTTAATATGTGCCATTATTATATTGCCAGTAACCTTTGTAGCCATTACAGACAATAAATGGTTGGCTATTATATTAATTGGTCTTGCAGCAGCAGGACACCAAGCATGGTCTGCAAATATTTTTACGTTAGTGTCTGATGTATTTCCAAAGAAAGCTACCGCCTCCGTTGTAGGCATCGGAGGTATGGTAGGTGCAGTGGCTGGTATCTTAGCAGATAAAGCCTTAGGGTCTGTGTTAGATACAGCAGGTAACACGGGTTATTTTTGGGCCTTTTTAATAGCAGGCTCGTGTTACTTAATCATTCTTGGTTTGGTACACTTATTAATGCCTAAGATGACCCCTTTAGATGAAAATTTACAATTAATCAAAGAATAAACAACAATAATAAAACAAACAAGTAAAAAATAAATATAGTATGAGTAGAGTAGTCACATTTGGAGAGATCATGTTGCGATTAGCGCCACAAGGATTTTTAAGATTTTCACAGGCAGATAATTTTGATGTAGTCTATGGAGGCGGAGAATCCAATGTAGCCGTGTCTTTAGCCAATTATGGTATCTCGGTAGATTTTGTAACACGATTACCAAAAAATGATATTGGAGAGTGCGCTATGATGGAAATGCGTAAACGAGGCGTAGGCGTCGATAAAATTGTATGGGGTGGTGAGCGTTTAGGGATATATTTCCTTGAAACAGGAGCGGTTTCTAGAGGCAGTAAAGTAGTTTACGACAGAGCGTATTCGTCAATGTCAACCATTCAATCAGGAATGATTAATTGGGAAGAAGTGTTTAAAGGCGTAGAATGGTTCCATTGGACAGGTATAACACCAGCCATTTCACAAAGTTCTGCCGATGTTTGTTTAGAAGCTGTTAAAGCTGCAAGCAAAATGGGTGTTACAATTTCAACAGACTTAAATTACAGAGCCAAGCTTTGGAAATACTGTGATGCCGCAAAAAGAGAGGAAATTATGACGGGATTAACCTCTTATTGTGATGTGATATTAGGCAATGAAGAAGATGCAGAGATGCACTTTGGTATCAAACCAGAAGGCGCAGCAGTTCAAACTCATGGTCACAATGTGAAGGCAGAGGCATTTTTATCAGTATGTCAACAAATGATGACAAAATTCCCAAGAGCAAAAAAGGTCATAACCACACTTAGAGGGTCCATATCAGCATCCCATAACACCTGGGCAGGGGTTTTATATGATGGAAAAAAGATGTTGGAAACCCGTCAGTATCAAATCACAGACATTGTAGATAGAGTTGGAGGCGGCGATAGTTTTATGGGCGGATTAATCTATGGATTGTTAACCTATCCGGATAATGACCAAAACGCATTAGACTTTGCGGTGGCAGCATCCTGTTTAAAACATACCATAAAAGGAGATGCTAACTTAGTCACAGTAGATGAAGTAACCAAGCTTATGGGCGGAGACGCTTCAGGAAGAGTAGCGAGATAAAAATTTTGATTAATAGTGAGAGTTTAGTTGATTGAAACGTTAAGGGCTAGTATTTCAGTTCTAGCCCTTTATTTTCTTTAATTTAATTAGAGTTAAAAAATGTCAGAAAATAAAAAATCAGTTTTGATTTTATGTGGTGGCGGTCCAGCACCCGGCATCAATTCTGTCATTAGTACCGTTGCAAAAGTGTTTTTAAAAGATGATTACAAAGTCATAGGATTGCATGAAGGTTTTAAAGGACTATTTAATGAAGAACCAGAAATCAAGGAATTTGATTTCTTTCATGCAGACAGAATATTCAGTAGAGGCGGTTCAACCTTAATCATGAGCCGTTTTAAACCAATTGAAGAAAAATTAAACACGGCTATATTTAAGGATTATAATGTAAAACTATTAGTCACTATTGGAGGCGATGATACCGCATCCACAGCCAACAGAATCACCCAATACTTACAAAAAGAACATATATACATTTCAAATATCCATGTTCCTAAAACTATTGATAACGACTTACCCTTACCAGATAGAAACCCAACCTTTGGATTTCATTCAGCTAAAGACGAAGGCGTTAGAATAGGGAATACAGCATATGAAGATGCAAGAACTAGTCAAAACTGGTTTGTAATGTCAGCTATGGGCAGATCAGCAGGACATTTGGCCTTTGGAATAGCAACAAGTTGCCATTTCCCCATGATGGTCATCCCAGAAATGTTTAATAAAACAGAAATCACTTTAGATAAAGTAGTTCGTTTAATAATTTCATCCATAATAAAAAGGAAATTGCAAAATATAAACTATGGAGTAGCCATGGTAAGTGAAGGCATTTTTCATAATTTATCAAAAGCAGAAGTGGATAAAATAGGGATTAATTTCACCTATGATTCACATGGCCATCCAGAACTTGGAAATGTGAGTAAATCACATATTTTAAATGTTTTGGTTCAAAACAAGATGAAAGAAATAGGGTTAGATATAAAAACAAGACCTATTGAATTGGGTTATGAACTGAGATGTTGCAGACCTATAGGATTTGATTTAACGTTATGTACGCTTTTAGGAATAGGAGTAAAAAAACTCTTTGACGAAGGCAAAACAGGATGTTTGGTATCAGCAAATTCAAGAGGCGAAATATTGCCTTTGTATTTAACAGATTTACAAGATAGTGACGGAAAAATTAAACCACGTTTAGTAGATATAGATTCAGAATTTGCACATTTATGTTTTCAGAATTTGCATTATATCGAGGAAGGCGATTATGACAGAGCAAAGCAATACGTATCCCATCCATCAGAATATGATTTTAAAAAAATATTAAAAGATATATAATAAAAAAATGGCACAATTTACAAGAATAGAAGTGGCACAAGCCATGAAGGATACAGGCATGATACCTTTATTTTTCAGCCGAGATTTAGAGTTAAGTAAACATATATTAAAAGCCTGTTATGATGGTGGAGCAAGACTCATGGAGTTTACATCCAGAGGAGATTTTGCACATGAAGTGTTTGGTGAGTTAACAAAATACGCCGTAAAAGAATTACCTGGAATGATTATGGGAGTCGGGTCAGTAACCGATGCTGCGGCAGCATCGCTCTATATGTCTTTAGGAGCTAATTTCATAGTAACACCAGTATTAAGAGAAGATATTGCCATCGTATGTAACCGCAGAAAAGTATTATGGTCACCAGGCTGTGGTACCTTAACAGAAATCGCCAGAGCAGAAGAACTGGGTTGTGAGATAGTGAAATTATTTCCGGGAGATATTTATGGGCCACAATTTGTAAAAAGCATAAAAGGCCCACAACCATGGACTAGTGTGATGCCAACCGGAGGTGTATCACCAACAGAAGCGAACTTAAAAGGATGGTTTGATGCCGGAGTCACTTGTGTAGGCATGGGGTCTCAATTAATCTCGAGTGATATCATTGAAAATAAAGACTACGCAAAACTTGAGCAAGATGTGAAACATGTACTTGCTATTATTAAGTCTGTGAGAAAGTAAGAACCAGATTAATAATAAAGTTTAATAAATAAAAACATAATCCTTAACTTAAAAAAGTTAATGCTAATAAAAGATAAAATGACACAAGTTAATTATGAATCACGATATGCATCCAGTCCAGATGCCATTAAACAATATGATACCACACAACTAAGAAAAGAGTTTTTAATTGAAAACCTATTTGAATCGGATAGATTAAATTTAGTGTACTCCCATTATGATCGGTTTATAACAGGTGGAGTCATACCAACTTCTAAGGCTATAAAACTAGAAACCATAGATCCTTTAAAGGCATCATACTTTTTAGAACGAAGAGAACTTGGAATTATCAATATTGGAGATACAGGCAGTGTAACAGTAGACGGTACAAACTATGTTTTAAACCACAGGGAAGCTTTATATATTGGTCAAGGGAACAAAAACGTAGAGTTTTCGAGCAAATCTTCAAAAACACCTGCTAAATTTTACTTGAACTCTACTCCTGCCCACAAGGCATATCCCATTAAAAAAATTGGAATTAATGATGTTGAAGTTATAGAATTAGGAGCTCCAGAAACAGCAAATGCGAGAACACTTCGAAAATATATTGTGAATAGTGTGGTGGATGTGTGTCAATTACAAATGGGTATGACCACCTTAAAATCTGGAAGCAGTTGGAACACCATGCCAGCCCATGTACACGACCGCAGGATGGAAGTGTATTTTTATTTTGAAATACCAGAAGGACAATCCGTATCTCATTTTATGGGGCAACCCCAAGAAACCAGACATATATGGATGCAAAACAATCAAGCGGTTATATCACCACCGTGGTCTATTCATTGTGGTTCAGGAACAAGCAATTATTCCTTTATATGGGGAATGGCGGGAGAAAATCTTGACTATGGCGATATGGATGTTTGTAAAATAAACGATTTAAGATAAATAATCACCAAAACCAATAAACCAATAAAACAATAAACATGTCAATAAACTTATTTGATTTAACAGGAAAAACAGCTTTAATTACAGGGGCTGTTCATGGTTTGGGAATGGCTATGGCTAAAGGCTTAGGGAATGCTGGAGCAACCATTGTAGTAAACAATTATTCAGAAGATAGTCTAAATGAAGCAGTTGCAGAATATAAAGCATGTGGATTGAAGGCCTACGGCTATGTATTTGATGTAACCGATGAAAAAGCAGTTCAGGAAGCCATTGAAAAAATAGAAAAGGAAGTTGGACCTATTGATATTTTGGTGAACAACGCCGGTATCATCAAAAGAACGCCAATGATTGAAATGGAAGTAGCAGATTTTAATGCTGTAATTCAAGTGGATTTGGTGGCGCCATTTATAGTTTCAAAAAATGTAGCCAAAGGAATGATTAAAAGAGGTGGTGGTAAAATCATCAACATTTGTTCTATGATGAGTGAGTTAGGTCGTGACTCTGTTAGTGCCTACGCAGCAGCTAAAGGAGGTTTAAAAATGTTAACAAAAAACATGGCTACAGAATGGGCTAAGTTTAATATTCAAACCAATGGTATTGGTCCTGGTTACTTCGCTACGAGCCAAACAGCTCCTATACGGGTTGATGGGCATCCTTTTAATGAGTTTATTATCAGCAGAACACCAGCAGGTCGTTGGGGAGATCCTGAAGATTTACAAGGAGCAGCTATATTTTTAAGCTCAAAAGCCAGTGATTTTGTGAATGGCCATATAGTCTATGTGGATGGCGGCATACTTGCCACAATAGGAAAACCATCAAGCGAGGATTAATTTTTAAAACAAAAAAACATGGTTGTAAAAACATCTATCCGATTGGTTGCAGTAGCAATCATATTGTTCAACTGCTCCCAAAACGAGCACACCAAAACAATTACCGTAAAGAATACTTTGGATATGGAACGGACATTTGAAACTGTAGAATTATCAAAAGACTTCTTAAAGATTGATGATTTGTCGAGTATTAGTATACAAGATAGTGATACTAAAAAGTTACTAGTAACCCAAACAATTGATTATGATGGTGATGGTGTCTTGGATGTTATTTTATTTCAACCACAAGTAGAAGCAAATTCTGAAAAAGTATATGAAATTGTAAAGATACAGGAATCCGAAAGACCAAAAGCAGATACTTTATGCTACTCAAGATTTGTTCCTGAACGCACAGATGATTATACATGGGAAAATAATAGAGTCGCATTTAGAACTTATGGACCAACCGCCCAAAAAATGATTGAAGACAATATACCTGGAGGAACACTTTCTAGTGGTATTGATTTGTGGTTAAAAAAAGTCGATTATTCCATTATCGATAAATGGTATGCAGGAAATGTTAAAAAATCAGGTTATTATCATATCGATCATGGTGAAGGTTATGACCCATATCATGTTGGTAAAAGTCGCGGTACAGGTGGAATTGGTGTTTGGAAAGGAGACACTTTACTTACATCAAAAAACTTTACAGCCTACCGTACCATTGCTATAGGGCCTTTAAGAACGGTTTTTGAATTGGATTATGAACCGTGGAGTGAATATGGTATTAAAGAAACGAAGCGTATCAGCCTTGATTTAGGTTCTAATTTTTCGAAATTCGAAATTAGTTTAGTAGCAGAGAATCCAGTTCCAAATTATACTATCGGGATTACACTGCATGATGGGAAAGGAGACATTATCCTTAATGATAAAGACGGTTATTATGGCCACTGGGAGGCAATAGATAACTCTTTTGTAGGCGAAGGGATTATTCTTGATCCACAGCAAGTTCAACAAGCTTTTGATTTTAGAACTTCAACGCCCGACCAAAGTCAATTGCTCATTATTACAGAACCTAACCAAACTAAATTAACTTATTATGCCGGATTTGCATGGACTAAAGGAGGAGATGTTACCACCAAGGAAAACTGGATTCAAATGCTCGATAAAGAATCTAAAAAAATCAATAATCCACTTCAAGTGAGGTCACTAAACGGGACAAATTCTTAATATTAAGATTGTCCCGTTTTTTATTTCTTCCAAAACCCCTATTAACACTAGATATTTTTAAAAGCAATGGGTTGATATCAGCGGTTTGAACTTTTTTATTTTGAAAACCGAATTTATTTGGAAATATCAAACCGGTGAGGAGCCTTTTGCTGTGAACATCGCCATCAACATATTGTTTATCAAAGTTTTGCAAGTTAGATAAGCCTTTTTTATAGGTTTCAAAAATATCTTTCTGTTTATTTTGAGTCTGTTCTAAAAGTAGAAGTTCATCCATTATATCCTGATATCTTTTTTTAGCTTGTGAGTACTCCGTTTTATCCATTTGACCATCAATAAAAAGATCCTGAATTTTAATAAGCTTATCACTAAAGAGTTTCACTTTCTCGTAATGCTTAGGGCCCAGTTTAGAGGTAAGGAGTTGCTTTTTAAGTTGTTCCTTAATAATGATTTGTAAAAGTTTTAGAACAGGCTTATTAAGTGTGATGCTTTTTAAAAAAGAAATAAAGGAAGTTTCAGCATCTTCTATACGATATCTTCCCTTGCAAGGACTAATGCAGTGGTAATAGGCATAATGTTCAGACCGTCCTTTGCATACACTGGCAGTCAGAGGTCTGTTGCACTCAGGACAAAGCAAGAACCCCTTTAATGGAAATTTAGGGTTTATTCTACTGTGGGTAACATGATGTTTTTTCTTTTTGGCATCAAGCACAACCTGAACCTGGTCAAAAAGCTTTTTAGAAACAATAGGCTCATGAATACCATTCACAATAATTTCAGGCTCATCCTTATAAGCTTTAATATAAACACCACCATAATAAATAGGGTTTCTAAGAGTATTGGAAAACATAGATTTAGAACTTTTTAAACCTTTTCTATTGAGTTTGGTAAGGACTTCCTTTTGCGTATAAATACCTTTAGCCATAAGTCCAAAAGCTTCCTGTATTAAAGGGGCCTGTTTTGAAGGCTTTAAGATTGGTTTTTTAGCACTATCTCTGCCCATGACATACCCTTTTGGAGGAGCACCCACATATCTGCCCTCTTTAAAAGCACGTCGCATGCCAGCAATAACATTTTGAGAACGTCTCTGGTTTTCAACCTCAGGAATAGCTAAGTAAACAGCCATCATAAGCAACTGTTCAGGAATGGTCATATCCAGAGGTTGAGTAATGGCATTAATTTTAATTCCAAGCCCATTAAATATTCCAATCATTTGATAAGATTCAGCCGTGTTTCTTGAAAACCTATCCCATTTTACAAGTAAAAGTTCATCAACTTGTTTTTTATTGCTTTTGCAATAAGTTAGTAGTTTTTTAAATTCAGGTCTTATAAGAGTCTTGGCGGAATAATCCTCTCTATAAACACCAACGATAATGTAATTGAGCTCTTTGTGCAAAAAAAGGACATTTTTCAGGTAATTTGTCAATCTTTGTTTGTCCTGCGTTTGTATTTACTTGATACATATTTTTTCAAATGTTTGCCAACGTTTTGCGTGTATGAGAAGTAGCGGTTTAAAAGCACTTCACTTTCTATTTGGCACAGAACTTTATTAAAAGTACTGACCTTTGATTTAGCACTGAACCCGCTATTTCTTATACACGCTGTTGTTGTGTCGTTATTTTTTAAACCGATATTGGATTCACTTGAATTTGTCCGCCAATTGC
>CAYMDB010000002.1:0-38931 GCA_964388865.1 uncultured Flavobacteriaceae bacterium | reverse complement strand
TCACAAAAAGACAATACCATATTTCAGGACGTTATTAAAACCTACAAAGTTTTAAACACAGTAGATCAGTCTTTTACAAACAAGTATGATAAAAACGATGATTTAATCGCGCACCTTCTTTACAGAAAATGCTGGATTGATACCGTGCAATGGGCTTACGAAGATATTATTAGAGACCCAAACATCGATCCTGTTGCTGCTTTAAAGTTGAAACGCAAAATTGATGCCTCTAACCAGGATAGAACAGATACAGTAGAATTTATAGACAGCTATTTTTTAGAAAAATACAAAGATGTTGAGGTAAAGCCAACTGCCAAAATTAATTCTGAAAGTCCGGCTTGGGCCATAGATAGACTTTCAATTTTAGCTTTAAAAATTTATCATATGCATCTTGAAACGGTAAGGGACGATGCTTCTGATGCCCACAAAGTGGCTTGCCAGAAAAAGTTAAATGTTCTGTTAGAGCAGCGCACAGATTTAAGCACTGCAATTGATGATTTGCTCCATGATATTTCCAAAGGTGATAAGTACATGAAAGTGTATAAGCAGATGAAAATGTACAACGATGATGAGCTAAATCCTGTTTTGCGAGGGCAGAAGTAATTGAAACCTGTCAGGTTTTTAAAACCTGACAGGTTTAATGGAATAATGTCAAAACCCCATCACATATTAGTCTTAAGATTTTCAGCCATGGGAGATGTTGCTATGACGGTTCCCGTTATTAGAGCTTTAGTTGCACAGCATCCAAACCTAAAAATTACTGTAGTTACAAGAGCATTTTTTAAGCCTTTTTTTCAAGATTTAAAACATGTTGACGTGTTTTCAGCAGACTTAAAAGGAAAACACAAAGGCATTTTTGGACTCTATAAACTTTCCAAAGAATTAAAAGCTTTACAGTTTGATGCTGTGGCCGACTTGCATAATGTATTGCGAAGTAAAATTTTAAAATTCTTTTTTCTTGGCAAAAAGGTAGTCCAACTCGATAAAGGTAGAGCCGAAAAAAAAGCTTTGATTTCAGGAAAACGGTTTCAACAATTAAAAATAACGCATCAATGCTATGCAGATGTTTTTCAAGCTTTGGGATTTGAAGTGAATTTATCCAAACCTAAGTTTCTAAAACCAGCGCAGCTGTCTGAAAAACTAAAGCGTTTTATTCCAAATAAAGCTATCAAAGCCATCGGAATCGCACCTTTCGCTGCACATAAAAGCAAGATGTATCCCTTAGATCAGATGGAAGCAGTCATCGCAGAGTTGAGTAAAGATCACGCCATCATTTTGTTTGGAGGTGGAGAGAGTGAAGTTGGGATTTTAAACGATTTTGAAACCAAATACAACAATGTCATTTCAGCAGCGGGGAAACTTAATTTAGATGAAGAACTAGCACTGATCTCAAATTTGGATGCTATGCTATCTATGGATTCGGGCAATGCACACTTGGCCGCTATGTTAGGCATAAAAGTAATTACCATATGGGGAGTGACGCATCCGTTTGCAGGTTTTGCACCATTTCATCAGCCAGATCATTTTGCCTTATTAGCAGATCGAAATCAATATCCGCTAATACCGACTTCTGTGTATGGAAACACCTATCCTGAAGCCTATGAGTCTGCAGCAGGAAGCATTTCTGTTGAAACAATAATCACGAAAGTAAAGGAGACCTGTCAGGTTTTTAAAACCTGACAGGTCTGAAGGGATGAGCTACACATCATCATAATCTACAACAATACTATCAGAAGTAGGTTGTGCTTGGCAAGTTAAGACCAAACCTTCCGCCACTTCGCTATCAGTTAAAATATTATTTTGTCGCATTTTGGCTTCGCCTTCCGTAATTCTGGCAATGCAACTACTACAAATTCCACCTTGGCAAGAATAAGGCGCGTCAATATCTTGTTTTAAAGTAGCTTCAAGAATGGTATGCTCTTTAGACATTTCAAAATCAAATTCTTCATCATCAACTAAAACTTTGATTTTTGTGTTTCCGGATAGGGCTTCAACTTCCGAATTAGAATCGGTATCTACAGGAGCGGTAAACAATTCAAACAAAATTGACTTTTCTTTAACGCCGTTTTCAAGTAGAACATCTTTAACGGTGTGAATCATCTGTTCAGGTCCGCAGAGGTAAAACTTTTCAATGCTTACATCTTTGTATTTGTTTTTTACGATAAGATTAACCGTACTTTTTTCTATGCGACCAAATAAAGCGTCTTCTTCGTTGGTTTGACTATAAATAAAATGGACATGAAAGCGTTTGCTGTATGTTTTTTGAAGTTCAACAAGATCTCTAAAAAACATAGTATTTTCAGAGGATTTGTTTCCGTAAACCAATATAAAATTGCTAAAGGGTTCGTCTTCTAAAAGCGTTTTAGCAATACTCAAAATAGGAGTAATACCGCTACCTGCGGCAAAAGCGGCAATGGTTCTTGTTTTTTCTTTGTTGGCTTCAAAAAGAAATCGGCCATTGGGTTCAGAGACCTCTAAAGTATCGCCAGCTTTAAGTTTTGAATTGGCATAAACAGAAAAAGTTCCACCTTCCACAGCTTTTACAGAAACGCTCAGTTCGCCACTGTTTTTTGAGGCACAGATGGAGTAATCTCGTCTCACCTCTTCACCGTTGATTTTGGTTTTTAGGGTGAGGTATTGTCCGGCATCAAAGCGAAACACAGATTTTAAGTGTTCTGGAATTTCAAATGAAATTGCAACAGATTGTTCGGTAAGTGGCGTTACCGATTTTATATTCAGGCTATGAAATTGTGACATTATAACAGTTTTTTGCAAAAATAAACAATCTCCAGATAGACCTGCAAGATTTTGGCAAGCTTGTAGGTTTAAAATTATACCTAAGAGTCTTATACATAAGAAAATTATGTATATTTGACCTATGAGTAATTCAAAATTATATAAGGGTAGTTTAAACACCATTATTTTAAAGTTGCTGAATGAGCACGATAAAATGTATGGTTACGAGATGACCCAAAAGGTAAAAGCCCTGACCAAAGGTGAGCTTAATATAACTGAAGGCGCTTTGTATCCAGCCTTGCATAAATTAGAAGCTGAAGGCTTATTAGATGTTGAGGTTGCTAAGGTTGATAATCGGTTACGCAAATATTACAAGCTCACAGAACAGGGCACAAAAGAAACGGTAAGTAAGTTGGAAGAATTAGCAGAATATATTAAAACGATGCAGTCATTGGTAAATCCGAAATTGGCATAAAGCCTAGAACGTATCAATTTAATTGAAGACCTGACAGGTGTTTAAAACCTAAAAATGAATCTAACCAAAGAAAACATACAATTTATAGATACCTATCTCGATAATTCTGATATCGTTTTTGTTGATATTAGAATGGAAATGGTAGATCATGTGGCTTCTGGTATTGAAGCAAAAATGTCTGAAGGAGATACCCGAGATTTCTACTTTATTTTTAAAGATTACATGGTTGAAAACAAAGCCAAACTTTTAGACGATAATAGAAAATTCTTAACATCTGCGGATAAAAAAATATGGAAAGCCTTGCTAAAAGAATTGGTTAAGCCAATTATGCCCTTGCTGCTTTCAGCTTCATTTTTAGGCTTTTATTTTTTACATAAAAACCTTAGTTTAGAAATCTTTAAAAACGTTGTTTCTGTAATTCCATTATTAGGCTTAATAGGTTTTTTGCTGATGTATGTGGTTTACAGTCAAGTAAAACAACTGAAACGATTTTCAGCAGTAGAACGTCTAGCTTGGCCTTTTTTTGTGTCTTATCAGATGAGTGTTATTGTTCTCAATTTTTCAAAGACTGTAAAAGAGGGCTATGCTACATTTTGGCTAATTGGAGGCTTAAGTTTAGCACTGACATTTATGTTGCTTCTAATACGAGTTAGTTTAAAAATATTTAAGACCTACAATGAACGTTTTAAACCCATAGAATAATGGATGTTAAGACCTCACAGGTTTTTAAAACCTGTGGGGTCTAAAATAGAATTTAAAAAAAAATGAAACTAACCAAAGAAGAAATAAAATTCATAGACGATTATCTCATAAAAAATGAGGTGAAATATTGGGATGTGCGTTTAGAACTTTTAGATCATATTGTTACTGCGGTTGAAGACAAAATAATCAACGACGGTATTTCTTTTAACGAGGCGTTGCTCGAGGTTCATCGTGGTTTTGGAAACAGAATTGATAACGGTTACTCCTATAATGTAGATTTTAACCAGGCATTGTATATTGATCATAAAGGTTTCAAAAAATTCACCATGAAAAAGCAAAAGGAAATAGGAAGGAAACACAGAATCTTTTTCCGTAAAACATTCCTTTCATTTGTATGTTCCAAGCAATTTTTATTTGAATTTTCAGCTCTTTCACTGTTGGTTTACAGTATTTTTCAATTTAACCAAAAAGCAGCTTTTGGTTTAGCAATGATTGCATCTATTCTTCCAGAATTTGTAAAACTAGGAATTGGTGCTTTTGAGAAAGCGAATAGAAAATCTTTAAATATGCAAATAGCCATGACAACAGGTTCGCTGTTTATGGCTCTAAATTATCTTTTTATTGGCGGATTTAATAGTTATTATGAAGACAACATAACAAAGCCTTTTTACATTGCTATTATGATTTACATGATTTTATTCCCTTTTTTAAGGCACAGTTTAAATTGTTATCGCAGCGCTTTAATGGAAAACAGAAAGGATTATAAATTACTAACCCAATGACACTAACCGAATCCCAAATACAAGAACTGTACACTTTTACACGACAGCACTTCGTTGAGCATTACGATCTGCAAACCGAACTCGTGGATCATTTGGCCAACGATATTGAAGTCATGTGGGAAACGCAACCAAAATTAGACTTTGAAGAGGCTAAAAATAAAGCTTTTAAAAAGTTTGGTATATTCGGATTTATGGAACCTATTGAGCAAAAAGCAAAAGCCATGAACAAACGCTACAGGCGCTACTTATGGACTGAACTCAAAAAATGGGTTGAAATCCCACAAATTATCGCAACCCTCAGTCTTTTTTTTCTGTTTTATTTCTCGTTTTCTACAACTTTGGCACCTCAGTTGTCTGTTGTTTTTTATATTGTAGTTGCCGTTTGGGTATTTTATAAAAATATTCAACTCAACAGACAATTTAAGCGTAGAAAGGAAATTTCCAACAAAAAATGGATGCTAGAGGAAATGATTTTCAGACAAGCAGGTATGTCATCTTTGGTTTTCTTATCTCAAATTTATAATCTCTTTATAATTTCCGATAAATTTCTAAATAATATATACGCCATTATAGGTTTAGCCACAGCTTATACAGCACTCGTTTTAATTAATTACATTAGCTTCGAGGTCATTCCTAATAAAGCTGAAAAACTCTTAAACGAAACTTATCCAGAATTTAGTTTGTAACAAAATAGCGTTTTTACACACTTACCAATAAACCAAACCAACCATCATGATAAAGCATTTCTTAAATCTCGAATGGAAACAATACTTCCGTTCGTCGTATTGGCAAAAAAGTATGGTCATTAATATTTTGATGGTGTTTTTTGCGCTTTATTTTATTGCCATATTTTTAGGCTTAGGATTTGGTTTGCTTTTCATTTTAAAGAAAGCTTATCCAGATCAAGATCCATTTGTAGTGGCGAATGGATTTATATTTTACTGGATTATTGCCGATTTGCTCATTCGTTTTTTCTTCCAGAAACTGCCTGTTATGAGTGTAAAGCCACTACTCACCTTGCCAATTAAGCGGTCTACAATTGTTAACTACGTACTTGGAAAATCTGCTATTTCCTTTTTTAACTTTTTACCTTTATTTGCTATCATTCCGTTTAGTATTATGCTAATTGGGGATGGGTTTTCTTCAACATTGGCTGTCACCTGGATGTTTACAATGTTCATTTTAGTGCTCATTATAAACTTTCTCAATTTTATTATTGAAGCCTTTTCTGCAAAAACTGAACTCTCAGCATTGCCTTTAATTGCCATTTTAGGGGTGCTTTATGCCTTAAATCATTTTGAGATTTTTTCAATAGCAACACTTATTGGCGATGCGTTTATAAGTATTGCAAATAATCCTTTTTTCATTTTAATTCCAATAGCGATTTTAGCAGCGCTGTACATCTACAATTTTAAAATCTTAAAAGACAAATTATTTTTAGATAGTTCTCTAAAATCGAAAGTAACGGAAGTAAAAGCGGCAGATTTATCTTGGACCAAGCGCTTTGGGGATATTGCTCCTTTTTTGCAATTAGATTTGAAACTTATCTGGAGAAACAAACGCACACGATCTTTTGTATTTATAATGATCATCGGCTTGTTGTATGGCTTGTTCATCTATCCGCAGCCACAATTTGCGGATATGGTTTGGTTATTTCCGTTTGTGGGAATTTTTGTGACAGGAATTTTTCTTATCAATTTCGGTCAGTTTATTCCGGCATGGGATAGTGGTTATTACAAGTTGCTAATGAGTCAGAATATTAAATACGAACAATACTTGCGTTCAAAATTTATCTTAATGATTATGAGCGTGGTTATTATGTTCCTACTCAGTATTCCTTATGTATATTTTGGCTGGAAAATACTCATTGCACATTTTGCCGCAGCGATCTATAACATTGGCGTTAATTCTCATGTGATTCTCTATGGCGGATCATTTAATAGAAAAAAGATAGACCTCAGCCAACGCGCTGCATTCAATTATCAAGGTACAGGTGCTGTACAGTGGCTTATTGGATTACCACTTATGATTTTACCCATGCTAATTTTTGCATTAATGAATTGGTTGGTTGGTTTTGAAGCTGGAGTGGCTACCTTAATTATACTCGGTATTTTAGGTGTAATTTTTCATAAAAAATTAATGAACCTAATTACGAAACGCTATTTGGTTTCAAAATATAAAATGATTGACGCATTTAGTCAAAATAATTAATAATAAAAGGCACTATGATGCATACAGAAAACCTTTCAAAAGCATATAACGGCACTACAGTTCTAAAGATTGCCGATTTAAGCATACCAAAAGGCCAAAGTTTTGGTTTGGTAGGAAATAACGGAGCGGGTAAAACCACCTATTTTAGTTTACTATTAGACCTCATAAAACCAACCACAGGAAATATTACAACCAATGGTATTGTTGTAGATCAGAGTGAAGATTGGAAACCTTTTACATCTTCATTTATAGACGAAAGTTTCTTAATAGGCTACCTCACACCCGAAGAATATTTTTATTTTATTGGCGACCTGCGCGGGCAAAACAAAGCAGATGTGGATAATCTAACGGCCAAATTTGAAGACTTTTTTAATGGCGAAATCATCGGAAAGAAAAAATACCTCAGAGATTTAAGTAAGGGCAACCAGAAAAAAGCGGGGATTGTTTCAGCGCTTATAGGAAATCCTGAAGTCATAATATTAGATGAGCCTTTCGCTAATTTAGACCCAACTGCACAAATACGTTTAAAGCAAATTCTAAAAGACCTCGCGGAAAAACAGGGAGTCACTGTTTTAGTGTCTAGTCACGATTTAATGCACGTTACAGATGTTTGCGAGCGCATTGTGGTTTTAGAAAAAGGTGATGTCATTAAAGACTTAGAAACCAACCCAGCAACCCTAAAAGAATTAGAAGCTCATTTTTCTGGCAGTATGATGGCGGCACAAGAAGAAGAAGAGTAGGAACGCTAGAATTAGTTTAAAGCCCATGATTACTAAGTCATGGGTTTTTTGCTTTTAGAAAATGGGTTTTTTTCAAAACAAACTTTGCGACTCTGCGCCTTTGCTCGCCTATTTAAATTATAAAAATCAATTATAAAAATCCCATATCAGTTGACTATAAAAATTAAAGTTGTAGCCACTGTTCATGATAAAACAGAAGAACATTTTGCCTCTCTGCGCCTTTGCGCGCCCATTATAATTCAACAAAAAGACAAATAGAACTTTGTGTTTCATGATTTTGGTAATTTCAAATTCAAACAATACCCACAATATCAAAAAAGCCTAAAGCTTTGCGCGCTTTTTAAAATTCAGACAAACGCACAATAACAAATATGCAATACACCCTTACCGATTCCTATTTCCTAGAACCAAGTAACCTAATATCCTTCCAAATAATCTCATAAATTCAAAAAGATGTTTATTTTTACTGCCAAACACACTAAATGCCTAACATTTTAGTTATCTAAAGACCAAATAGAACCAACGTTGAGAACCTATTTTAAAATTATAGTATCACTTTTTTGCCTTGCATTTATTATACAAGGCTGTTCTAGAAAAAAGGATACGTTTATCAACAGGAATTTCCATGCCTTAGGTACAAAATACAATGTGTTATACAACGGCAACATTGCTTTAGAGCGGGGTAAGGAAGGGATCAACAACCAGTTTACTGAAAATTTCTGGGAGTTTTTACCTGTTGAACGCATGGAGGTAAAGGAAGATATTTTTATGCCTGGGCAAAGCAAAAACGAAGATTTTGAGAGAGCTGAAGAAAAGGCCATAAAAGCCATTCAGCTTCACGGAATGAACATTAATGGTAAGGAAAAGAATCCGCAAATAGATGAAGCCTATTTGCTCTTAGGAAAAGCGCGTTATTTTGATCAGCGCTTTGTGCCCGCTTTGGCAGCTTTCAATAATATTTTAAATAAATATCCAACTAGCGACAAAATTAACCAAGTAAAAATCTGGCGCGAAAAGTCGAGTATCCGATTAGATAACAACCTCGGTGCGATAAAGAAACTAAAGCGTCTGCTAGAAGAAGAAAATCTAGGCGATCAAGATTTAGCAGATGCAAAAGCGGCCTTAGCACAGGCGTATATCAATTTAAAACACAAAGACAGCGCATTAGCAGAGCTTGGAATTGCCGCAGCACATACTAAAATAAAAAACGAAAAGGCACGCTACCATTATATTAGAGGTCAACTTTACAACGAGTTTGGTGAAAAGGACAGTGCTAGCTTAGAGTTTGATGCCATTATAGACATGCACCGTCAAATTCCACGTTCCTATTATATCAACGCTCACATTGAAAAATCAAATAATTTTGATGCTTCCAATGGCGATTTGATAGCATTTCAAGAGTATCTCACAGAATTAGAAGAAAACAGAGAAAACAGACCTTTCTTAGATAAGATTTATTATCGCATTGCAGAGTTTCATCGCAATAATACTTCAGATAGTTTGTCGGAAGTATATTACAATAAATCTTTACGCAAAATCACTTCAGACAAGTACCTAAAGTCGGTGAATTACGAAACTTTAGGAACTATGTATTTTGACCGCAATTTGTATAAAACGGCAGGAGCGTATTACGATAGCACAATGACGGTTATGGTTCAAAATTCGAAACCATTCAGAATTATAAAACGAAAGCGCGAAAATCTCGACGACGTTATTTACTATGAAGGTATCGCACAAACTAACGACAGCATTTTACATATTATTAGTCTACCAAAAGAAGCGCAGATTGCCATTTATACTGAATACACAGAAAAATTGAGGTTGAAAGCCTTAGAAGAAAAAGAGCAGAGAGAAGCAGAGTTAGCCAAACAAAAAAACACGGTATCTTCAGCTAATGTAAACCCTGATAGCAGAGTGATGAATTCCATCGGAGGTCCGCCTGGGGCTTTAAGAGACAAAAAAATGGCAGGTTTAGAAAGTAGCCGTTTTTATTTTTACAATCCTACCACCGTAGCCTACGGAAAGAGTGAATTTTTAAAACTTTGGGGAGATCGTAAACTTCAAGATAATTGGAGACTTTCAAATCAACGCGCAAACCTTAAAAGTACTGTAACGGACGCCGCTTTAACTGAAACCACCGAGGAAGATGAACGCTTCAATGCCGATATTTATTTGGCAACACTACCAACACAACAAAGCGAAATCGATAGTATAATTAAAGAGCGCAATTTTGCTTACTATCAACTAGGAATTATTTACAAGGAAAAGTTCAAAGAATTTGAACTCGCAAAATCAAAACTAGAGCGTTTATTAGAGAACAATCCTGAAGACCGATTAATTTTACCTTCAAAATACAATTTATATCAAATTTACATGGAACTTGGCTTAAATAGAAAAGCGGAGACCGTTAAAAACGATATTATTGAGAATTATTCAGACTCGCGTTATGCTGAGATTTTATTAAATCCGCAGTCTGAATTATCCAAGGACAAAAACAGTCCGGAAGCCATTTACAAAAGACTTTATCAGAAATTTAAAGCGGAAAAGTACGCTGAGGTGATTTCAGAAGCTGAAGCACAAATTAAAAGACTAAAAGGCGATGATTTTGTGCCCAAGTTTGAACTATTGAAAACATCTGCCAAAGGTCGACTTTATGGTTTTGAGGATTACAAAGAAGGAATCAACTATATTGCATTAACCTATGCTAATACTGAAGAGGGAAAAAAAGCACTCGATTTGTTAGAAAATGCCATTCCCGTTTTAGCGAATACAACATTTGTTTCAGATGAAAATGCAGAAAATTTTAATGTCATATATCAGTTTGATAATAACACGGATGAAGACATTGATGCTTTCATGAAAATTTTAAATGAAGAAGTTGCAAAAATTCAATATTTTAATCTTACAACATCAAGAGACTTGTATAACGAAAACACGACTTTTGTGGTGGTGCACGGCTTAAAAAGTGCCGCTGGTGCAAGTGGATTTGCAGAACTGCTTCAAACCGAAGAAAGAGACAAGCAAGGAAAGCGGGTAAAGCCTAAAATAACCAAGTCCTATTTTGCAATTTCCTCACCAAACTATGCTATTATTCAACGACATAAAAACTTAAATGCTTATTTGAAATTACAGTAATTTAAAAAAACTTAACATGTTTTCTCCAAGCAATAAAAAATCAAAACAGACCATTATGGAAACAAGTACGCAACAGAATGTCATAGCTAAGGGCACAAAAATAGTCGGTGATTTAGCTAGCCAAGGCCCATTTAGAATCGATGGTACCATAGAGGGTAATGTAAAAACTTCGGGTAAAGTAGTTGTTGGTAAATCAGGATTTATTAAAGGAACACTGCAAGGTGAAAATGCCGATTTTGAAGGTAAATTTTCGGGTAAGCTTATTTTATCAGGTACCTTAACTTTAAAATCTACAGCGCATATTGAAGGCGAAGTACATATCACTAAATTGGCCGTTGAACCAGGTGCCACATTCAATGCAACGTGCAGTATGAAAGGAACCGTGAAATCTTTAACTAATGAGTCAACCAAACAAGCAACCGCCGAAACCCAAACCGTCGAAAACAAATATAAAGCCCGATAAATTTCTAAGGTTTACGTCAGTTGCCTTTCAAATGGGGGGCACCATTTTTTTAGGGCATTACTTAGGGCAATGGCTAGATGCAAAGTTCAATAAAGAGTTTTGGGAATCTACAGTAACGCTCATTTCTGTATTTATAGCCATGTATTTAGTGATTGCACAGGTTATTAAAGTTTCTAAAGAAGATGCTTAAAACACTTATTGTTTATTGTTTTGCCTTCGTCGTTTTATTTTTAGTGGTTCATTTTTCTCAGGAATTTATACTCCATCAACTTAGCAGTTCTGTAAGATTTGATGTTTTGTATACGAACCTGTTTTTTGCTTTAGCATCTTTAATTATATGTATTCATTTTCAATTTTTTTCTTTATTTAAGAGCTTAGAGGCCCAGTTAGGTTTTGTCTATTTACCAACATTATTTATAAAAGGGATCATATTCTTTTTCGCTTTTAAAACTGAAGTATTCAGTTTAGACGTTTTAACCACAATAGAGCGCTTAAGCCTTTTAATTCCTTTACTAGTATTCCTAGGTTTAGAGGTGTTTTTTGTAGTAAAAATCATTAGGAAAAATCAGGTCTGAATTATAAGAATAAAAAGATATTGTTATTTTAATAAATTACGTACTTTTGCACGGAATTTGGAAAGACTAGTTTTTTTGATTTTATAACAATGAAGATATTTCAACAAAGTTTTAAATTTTTAGCACTTATAGTTTTAGCGTTTTCCTCGACGGTTATTTACGCAAATTCTTCTGAGGAAGGCGAAGGTCGTGTAAACTCAAAAAAAGAGGTTGAGAAGTATATTTTGCACCACATACAAGACGCTCACGACTTTACATTATTTTCATATACAAATGATGAGGGTGAACGTAAGCATTTTGGTTTCCCGCTTCCAGTAATTATTTGGACCTCTGAAGGTTTAGTTACCTTTATGTCTTCAGAATTTCACCATAATGATGACGGTAGTGTTATTGTAGAAAAAAACGGTTTACGGTTTGCTAAAATTCATTCAAAAATATATGAATTAGAGGCAGGTGCTTCAGAAGTGCGTTTAGATGAAGAGCAGCACGCTACTAACGCTCATAAAGTTCTAGATTTCTCAATTACTAAAAGTGTCATCGGTGTTTTGGTTATTGGTTTGTTAATGCTTTTTTGGTTTTCGAGCTTAGCTAAACAATATAAAAACAAACAAATACCAACGGGATTTGGACGCGTATTAGAACCACTGGTCCTTTATGTTAGAGATGAAATCGCTAGACCAAACATCGGAGAGAAACATTACCGAAAATTTACAGGCTACTTATTAACGGTTTTCTTTTTTATATGGTTATTAAATCTACTGGGTTTAACTCCATTTGGATTTAATGTTACAGGTCAATTAGCGGTCACGGCTTGTTTGGCAATTTTCACCCTTATTATATACACGGCAAGTGGGAATAAAGACTATTGGGAGCATATATTATGGATGCCAGGTGTACCCATCCTAATAAGACCCGTGTTGGCAGTTATAGAATTGGCTGGTGCTTTTCTAATTAAGCCATTTTCATTATTGGTTCGTTTATTTGCAAACATTTCTGCAGGCCACATTGTTGTGATGAGTTTAATTGCAATTATGTTTACATTAAAAGACGCTTTAGGTGTTGCGGGTGCAACAGTTTTGTCTTTAGTATTGTCGTTTTTTATAACTTTAATAGAAATTTTAGTAGCGTTTTTACAGGCATACATCTTTACAATGCTTTCGGCCTTATTTATTGGTATGGCGGTAGCTGAGCACGACCACGGTCATGCACATGCGCATGATGATAGTGATCACGAAATTCCTGATGCAGAAGTTGTAAGAAAGGAATTTATTTAAACAGAGTTTTTTTAATTTAACTATAATAATTTATTTACTATGTACAATTTAATTGGAGCAGGATTAATCGTAATCGGAGCAGGTATTGGACTTGGTCAAATTGGTGGAAAAGCAATGGAAGGTATTGCGCGTCAGCCAGAAGCGACAGGTAAAATTCAAACCGCTATGATTATCATTGCAGCACTTTTAGAAGGTTTAGCATTTGGTGCTTTATTCTTAGGAAAATAAGAACCAAATCAAATTTAAAAAAATACGATCCTGTAACGGTTGGTTGCAGGACGTGTTTTTAAATTAAAAAAAGACACTATTTAATTATTTAATCAGATGGATAAATTATTAAACGATTTTTCACCAGGGTTATTTGCAGTACAAACCATACTATTATTGTTATTAATTTTTATAATGGTGAAGTTTGCGTGGAAACCAATACTCAATTCATTAAACGAAAGAGAAGAAGGTATCCAAGGTGCTTTAGATGCGGCTGAAAATGCAAAAAAGGAGATGGAAAATCTTCAAGCTGATAATCAAAGATTATTGCAAGAAGCGCGCTTAGAAAGAGAAACCATGTTAAAGGAAGCTCGTGAATTTAAAAGTAAAATGATTTCTGATGCGCAAAATGAGGCGCAACTACAAGCCAATAAAATGATTACACAAGCGCAAGAGGCTATAGAAAGTGAAAAGAAAGCCGCCATGGCAGAATTAAAAAGTCATGTAGCGGGTTTATCTTTAGAAATTGCTGAAAAAGTAGTGCGTAATGAATTATCTAACAAAGACAAACAATTAAAATTGATTGAAGACATGTTAGGAGAAACAAGTTTAAACTAGTTTAAATGTCAAGATCGAGAGCAGCAATTCGATATGCTAAGGCCGTTTTAAGTTTGGCTACAGACCAAAAATCTACTGATGTCTTAAACAACGACATGAAGCTTGTGGTAGAAACCATAGCTCAAAGTGCCGATTTAAGTCAAATGCTTCAAAGTCCTGTTGTGAGATCATCAGAGAAAAAGGCAGTATTGTTAGCGGTGTTTAAAAATGTTAACGTCGCTACGATTAATTTAATTGACACTTTAATCGAAAACAAGCGACTTGCACTTTTAAACGATGTTGCTGAGAGCTATACATTGTTATACGATCAAATGAGAGAATCTCAAGTGGCAACGGTAACCACGGCGATCCCTTTAACGGACGACTTAAAAGCTAAAGTTTTAGCGAAAGTAAAAGAATTGACGGGTAAAGAGGCCGAACTAACAAACCTAATAGACGAAAGCATCTTAGGTGGTTTTGTATTGCGTGTTGGTGATATTCAATATAATGCCAGTATCTCTGATAAATTAAATAGATTAAAAAAAGAATTTACATTAAATTAAATTCGTTGTGTTGCACTTGTTGTGTCATGCTTAGCGCAGTCGAAGCATCTCTGAAAGTGTAACCGTTATTATAAAATTAATATTAACCAAAAGATACCCGTTTTCACGGGCAATGTTATGGCAGAAGTAAATCCGGCTGAGATATCAGCAATCTTAAAACAACAACTTTCAGGATTTGAACCAGGCGCTTCACTTGATGAAGTAGGAACAGTCCTAACGGTAGGTGATGGTATAGTACGTGCTTATGGATTAGCTAACGCACAATATGGTGAGTTAGTAGAATTTGAAGGCGGTTTAGAAGGTATTGTATTAAATCTTGAAGAAGATAATGTTGGTATTGTACTTTTAGGAGCTTCAATAGGCGTAAAGGAAGGATCTATAGTAAAACGTACAGAACGTATTGCCTCTGTTAATGTAGGCGAAGGCATTGTTGGACGAGTTGTAGATACTCTTGGTAACCCAATTGATGGTAAAGGTCCTATTGTTGGCGAAACTTATGAAATGCCACTAGAGCGTAAAGCACCTGGGGTTATTTATAGAGAGCCTGTAACAGAACCATTACAAACAGGTATCAAAGCTATTGATGCTATGATTCCTGTTGGTAGAGGACAACGTGAGTTGGTAATCGGTGACCGTCAAACAGGGAAGACTGCAGTATGTATTGACGCCATTTTAAATCAAAAAGAATTTTACGACGCAGGTGAACCTGTGTATTGTATATATGTAGCTATAGGCCAAAAAGCATCAACAGTGGCTTTAATTGCCAAAACGCTTGAAGAAAAAGGAGCTTTGGCTTACACCACTATTGTTGCTGCTAACGCATCTGACCCTGCTGCAATGCAAGTTTATGCACCATTTACAGGCGCTTCAATTGGGGAGTACTTTAGAGACACAGGTCGACCAGCTTTAATTGTCTATGATGATTTATCAAAGCAAGCGGTAGCCTATCGTGAGGTGTCATTATTATTACGTCGTCCACCGGGACGTGAAGCCTATCCAGGTGACGTATTCTATTTACACTCGCGTTTACTAGAGCGCTCTGCAAAAATCATTGATAACGATGCTATTGCTCAAAAAATGAACGATTTACCAGACGTACTCAAGCCAATGGTAAAAGGAGGTGGATCTCTAACAGCTTTGCCTATTATTGAAACCCAAGCAGGTGACGTTTCTGCGTACATTCCAACCAACGTAATTTCTATTACAGATGGTCAGATTTTCTTAGACGGTGATTTATTTAATTCTGGTGTTCGTCCAGCAATTAACGTTGGTATTTCTGTATCGCGTGTTGGTGGTAATGCACAGATAAAATCAATGAAAAAAGTAGCAGGTACCTTAAAACTAGATCAAGCGCAGTATCGTGAATTAGAAGCCTTTGCTAAATTTGGTTCAGATTTAGACGCTACTACTTTAAATGTTATTAATAAAGGTAAGCGTAATGTTGAAATTTTAAAGCAAGCGCAAAATGATCCTTACAAAGTGGAAGATCAGGTCGCTATTATATATGCAGGATCTAAAAACTTGTTAAGAGATGTCCCTGTAGAAAAGGTGAAAGAATTTGAACGTGCCTATTTAGAATTTTTAAATGCGAAGCATAGAGATGCGCTCGATAGCTTAAAAGCTGGAAAATTAACAGATGAGGTGATTGATATTTTAACAACCGTAGCGAAAGATCTTTCTGCAAAGTATAGAGGATAAGTCCGTTTTGTGTCATCCTGAACTCGTTTCAGGATCTCGAAAATATAAATGAAGATTCTGAGTATTCCGAAACTTCGGAAGAGAATGACAAAAAAGAAACTATGGCAAACTTAAAAGAAATACGTAATAGAATAGCATCGGTGTCATCAACCATGCAGATTACTAGTGCCATGAAAATGGTGTCTGCTGCAAAGTTAAAGAAGGCTCAAGATGCTGTTACAGCAATGCGTCCATACGCTACTAAACTTACCGAATTACTTCAAACTTTAAGTGCAACATTAGATGCTGATTTAGGAAGTCAGTATGCCGTGAAAAGAGAAGTTAACAATGTTTTAGTGGTTGCTATAACTTCAAATAGAGGTTTGTGTGGTGCTTTTAATTCTAACGTCATCAAACAAACCAATGTCTTAATTAATGAAATTTACGGTAATAAGAATGTAGCTGTTTTTGCCATTGGGAAAAAGGCGAACGATGCTTTTGCAAAACAAAAGCGAGTGATTGCAAATAAAAGTGAGGTATTTGATGAATTAACTTTTGAGAATGCAGCGGAGATAGCCGAAGTATTAATGGAGAAATTTATTGAAGGTGACTACGATAAAATAGAGATTGTCTACAACCATTTTAAAAATGCTGCTACTCAAGTCATCTTAACCGAGCAGTTTTTGCCTATTGAACCTGTTGAAGGTGAGGTAAACGTTAATTCTGACTACGTATTTGAACCTTCTAAGAAAGAAATTATTGAAACCTTAATTCCTAAATCTCTTAAGACACAGTTATACAAAGCGCTTAGAGATTCTTTTGCCTCTGAGCACGGCGCACGTATGACAGCGATGCACAAAGCAACAGATAACGCAACAGAGTTAAGAGATCAATTAAAATTGACCTATAATAAAGCGCGTCAGGCCGCAATTACTAACGAAATCCTTGAAATTGTTGGTGGTGCTGAGGCTTTAAATAATTAATAGTACTGCTGCATATTTTTCAGCACAATAGAATACAGAAAACCTAACTTTAACGAGTTGGGTTTTTTTATCACTATTGAAATAATAAAATCATCAAAGTACTAAAACTCATCGGAGCTACACTTGTTAGGCTAAGTTTAGTTCACTGTGATACTGCAAAGCATCTTTGAGACAAAGCGTCTATCGAAATTAGGTAGGTTTATGTTAAAAGATGAAATTCAAAAAAGAAGGGAGCCGTTCAGGTGTTATTTTTATACCAAAGCAGCTCAAAAAGTTTTATTTGATTGGCATTATGGGCGCAAAATTAGAACGAAGCTCACTATTCTACAAGTCCAAACCACGCTCTTGTTCATGTAGCCACTTACAATTCGGTCAATACATCTGCAAAGTCACCAAATAAAATTTTAATAAGTTCATTTCAAAAGAATTAAGATAATAGTGTAGTGGATTATATTCAAAATGAAAAAATAGTTAGTTTCAAAATTAGAAATAGTTTAGAACGGAAGATTATGAATTACCCAAATTACCCTTCACTCAATCGATAGGAATTACAATGTGAAGTAGCCTATTTTGCTGTAATCCCACGAAAAATTTAGTGCAGATAAATGTTCTAAAATCTTACAAAAAAAAGTATTACATCGGAATAATATAACTTTTTGAGGTATTTATGGTTTTTTTTCATATCTTGCACTTCCAAAACTTAACCTATTTTACAATGAAACTACTAAAAAAAATTGTTTACGCCATTGTCTTTACAGGTGTAATTGCAAGTACTTATCAGTGTGCAAGTCCCAAGGAAGTCATTCCAACAACAACTTTTGTACAACCAACCGCGCTTAAGGTAAAACCTGTTTATTTTCAGGAATGGTATGCTGGTATAAACGTTGGGGGAACAGGACTTAATGTCTTTATCCCTATCGAAAATGAAAATCCAAATATTTTTATTGACAGCGTCTATTTCAGGAATTTGAAAGGAAAGCTCATTAAAAAGGATGGCAAATATGTGGCAACATTAGAAAATGCATCTAAACTTTACACTTTCAAAAAATCAGAAAAACCTGCAGACTACCCATTCACATTAAATGATTACGAATGTGCTATTAGCTATGTTGAAAATGGAAAGACCAAGTACTTTAAGGTGCGGAATCTAAATGAAGTTGCAGGTACTTATTATGAAAATGGCCCACCTTCAATCTATGAAAACAGTTCAAGTACCATATTAGCGACCACTGACGAAGAACAATAAATCAATTATAAGTTAGTCTAATAACCTTAAGGCCTTACTCATTTAAGTAAGGCTTTTTTATGCCTTAAATTCCTTAAGTAAAGGCTTCAAATTGTACATCGATTTATCTTTTGATGTGCTATTAATGATAATCTATATTTGAGAACACGTTTAAGATTATTTCAATACTTTTGAAAAAAACAAGTCCTAAAGATTGAGCGGATTTAAATCACTTTTTAAGCAAACATTTATTTATGGTTTAGCTACTGTGCTACCCAGAATGTTGAGTTTTTTATTAGTGCCTTTGTATACAAGTCCAGATGTGCTTTCTAGTCCGGCAGAATACGGTAAAGTTTCAGTCATATTCTCCTACTTCGTGATATTTAACGTGGTTTTAACTTACGGCATGGAAACCGCATTTTTTCGATTTTTCAATAAAGATGAAAATAGAGATGCCGTTGTAGGCACCGCTACCATTTCCTTAGTAATTTCATCCTTTACATTTTTTGCAATTGCTTTACTATTTCAAGGTCAAATCGCCAACGCTATAAATATTGATGTAAAATACATCAACTTAGTTATCTGGATTTTACTCCTAGATGCACTAGTAATAATCCCATTTGCCTGGCTTAGAGCCAATCAAAAACCAATGCAATACGCTATTGTTAAGATCTTAAATGTGATTATTAATATTGGATTAAATCTGTTTTTCTTATTAGCCTTAAAAGATTTAGCCCAAAATCAAAGTCTGTTTCAAAGTCTGTACAAACCCAATTTTGAAGTTAGCTACATCTTTATCGCCAATCTTGTAGCCAGTGCCTTCACTTTAGTTTTAATGTTGTCATTTTATACCAAGTTGAAGTACAAATTCAATTCTAGCTTGTGGAAAAAAATGATCACCTATGCCATCCCTATTTTAATTGCGGGTATTTCTTTTTCTATTAACGAGGCTTTCGATCGGATTTTATTAAAAGAATTGTTGCCGCCCGATATTGCTGATAACGAAATAGGTATGTATTCGGCCTGTTATAAGCTCGCTTTATTTATGACTCTTTTTGCAACGGCTTACCGTTTGGGGATTGAACCTTATTTCTTCAGCCATTCAAAAACAAAATACCCACAAAAAAATTACGCTAATATTTTAGAATTTTTTGTGGCTTTCGGCTCCATCATTTTACTAACAGTAGTTGTGTTTGCCGATATTTTAAAACCCTTTATTATAAGAAGTGAGGCTTATTGGGAAGCTATGTGGATTGTACCGATCATTCTTATTGCAAATTTCTGCTTGGGTATTTATCACAATCTTTCGGTTTGGTACAAAATTACAGACAGAACTAAATTTGGGGCCTACATTTCTGTTGTTGGCGCTATAATTACCATAGTCATCAATTACCTTTTTATTGAAACGTATAGTTATAGGGCTTCTGCTGTTGCAACATTAGCCGCCTATGCCGTGATGATGCTTTTATCCTATTACTTCGGAAGAAAATACTACCCAATGCCCTATAATTTAAAGAAAATTGGCTTTTATATGATAAGCTCCATTGGTTTAGCCTTGTTATCTTTTTATTACTATCGCGGTAATTATTATATAGGAATTGCAATGTTAATTGTATTTTTGGGATTAGTTGTAATGCTCGAAAAGAAGCAATTACGACAATTTTTGAAAACTTAAGAAGAACTTTTAAAGTTGTTTCCTTCGGGAAAGACGGCAGATGCGCTTATGAAAATTAAAATTATCAACAAATCGAGGCACGATTTACCGCACTACGAAACCATTGCTTCAGCGGGTATGGATTTACGCGCCAACCTCACAGATTCTAGAGTTTTAAAACCTTTAGAACGCACTATTGTTGGGACTGGCTTATTTATAGAATTACCTATTGGTTTTGAAGCCCAAGTAAGACCGCGAAGTGGTTTAGCAGCGAAAAAAGGAATCACTGTATTAAATGCACCTGGTACAATTGATGCCGATTACAGAGGTGAAATCGGGGTTATTTTAGTCAACCTTTCAAACGAAAGTTTTGAAATCCAGAATGGCGAGCGAATTGCTCAACTAGTCATAGCAAAACACGAGCGTGCCGAATGGGAACTGTCCGAGGAACTCTCAGAAACCGAAAGAGGAGACGGTGGTTTTGGGAGTACTGGGGTGAAGTGACCCATTCCTGCGTAGGCAGGAATCTCATAATTAAAGTGCATAAACCATTGGTATTTTTACATAATGAGTAATAAGAATAATGGTGTTTTATATTGAGTTAACCGATTCTATTGAAGAATGTGAAACCTGGAGTTAAGCTGAAAAGCGAGAACGACAATTTATAAAGTGTGAAAGATTTTGGAAAATAGAATTAATTTGAGCTATAAATCCAAATCGGTCCGATTTAAGGATGAATCGGAATCTAAACGATAATAAATTGAGACAATAAAAGAGATTTCTGCGTTCGCAGGAATGAAGTTTAACCATAAAAAGATACCTGCTTTCGCAGGCATGTGATATGAAAATAATAGTACCAATGGCAGGCAGAGGATCTCGCCTTAGACCACACAGTTTAACCGTACCAAAACCCCTAATCCCAGTTGCAGGTCAACCGATAGTGCATCGCCTAGTCAAGGACATCGCAAAAGTTTTAAAGCAACCTATTGAAGAGATTGCTTTTGTTTTGGGTGATCCTGCTTTTTTTGGCGAGGATGTGGTTGAAAGTTTAACCCAACTCGCGGAAGGTTTAGGCGCAAAAGCATCTATCTACAGACAAGATCAACCCTTAGGAACGGGTCACGCCATAATGAGCGCAAAACCGTCCTTATCGGGTCCGGCTGTAATAGCTTATGCCGATACATTAATTAGAGCAGAATTTGATTTAGACCCAACTGCCGATAGTGTCATTTGGACCAAGCACGTTTCAAATCCGGAAGCTTATGGTGTGGTAAAGTTAAATGAAGAACAAAATATTGTAGAACTTGTTGAAAAACCAGAAACCTTCGTTAGTGACCAAGCTGTAATAGGTATTTATTATTTTAAAGATGTGGCTGTTTTAAAGGAAAAACTGCAAGAAGTCCTAGATGAGAACATCATGAATGGTGGCGAATACCAAATTAACGACGGTATAAAACGCATGATGGCTGATGGAAGAATCTTTAAAACGGGTACGGTTGATGAGTGGATGGACTGTGGAAACAAAGCTGTAACCCTAGAAACGAATGCAAAAATGTTAGGGTTTTTAACGGCCGACAAGGAAGAGGAATTGATTGATTCTTCAGTTGTTTTAGAAAATTCAAAAATAATTGAGCCCTGTTTCATCGGAAAAGGTACGGTGTTGAAAAACGCAACGGTTGGTCCCTATGTATCTATTGGCACCAATTGTGTCATTGAAAATGCAAGCGTTAAATATAGCTTAATTCAGAATCAGACCCATATTAAAAACGCTACTTTAGACGAAGCTATGATTGGTAATCATGTGAGGTATGATGGCGAATTTACCAAGATAAGTATTGGTGATTATACCGTTTTAGAATAATATCGACGGTATAAAAAATTGATACGTTCTGTCATTCTGAATTTATTTCAGAATCTCAATTATTTATTTTTTATTGATTTTAGAATCTGAAACGAGTTCAGATTGACAAAGAATAGGCCTTTCAGTTTTCTAGATATTTTTTTAATTTGGAACAACCTTTAAACCTATCAAAATCCTTCAGAGTTAATTGAAGCATCCTTTAGATTGAACCGCCCTTTTTAAAAGGGAAATACATATGAAACAACAAATCTACATAATAATTCTTTTCCTAGGAATGACTCTTATTCCTCAGACAAGTTATGCTCAAGTCGATTTCAACAAACGGCCAGATGACGATTTAGGAAATGTAGAAGACGAATTTCAGGAGTATTTTTTTGAAGCCTTAAAGCAAAAGGGTATTGAAAATTATGAAAGAGCGGTTGAAGCACTTCACAAATGTTTAAATCTCAATAGCAAATTACCTGTTATTTATTTCGAGTTAGGAAAAAACTACAACAAACTTAAAAATTTCGGAGAGGCAGAAACTAATTTAAAGAAAGCCATTAGTATGCAACCCGACAATGTTTGGTTTTTAGATGAGCTTTACGATGTTTATTATCAGCAAGAGGATATTAAAAATGCCATAAAGACCATTAAACAACTGGTAAAATATCATCCAGATTATAAGGAAGATTTGGCAGCACTTTACGTAAGGGAGGAAAAATATAAGCAAGCCTTAGAGCTTTTAGATGAGTTAGATGCCGACTTAGGTCTTAGTGAATCTAGAGATGCCATGCGAAACGATATTTATAGCATTACAGGCAATGCAGATGATAGAATAGAAAACTTAGAGCAGCGTATTGCTAACAATCCTAATAATGAAGACAATCATCTTAAACTCATCTACAGATACAGTCAAACAGGCGATCATAAAAACGCATACAAGGCGGCTAAAAATTTATTAAAAGTAAAACCAGATTCAAAGTTTGTGCATTTGGCGCTGTATAAGTTTTACCTTCAAGACGGTAGAATAGAAGATGCTGTGAGTTCCATTAAAATTGCATTAAGCAGTCCGGAAATCAATGCCGATGCCAAAGCAAAAGTCCTCAAAGATTTTGTAGGTTTTGTGGGTAAAAATCCTGAGTACGAATCCGATTTAGTTGATATCACAGTCTTAGTAGATAACAACAAAGATGCCCAAACCCATAGCAATTTAGGACACTACTATCTAAAAGCAGGTGATAAGGTCAAAGCACTTTCAAATTTTAAAGAAGCCCTAAAGCAAGATCCTAAGGACTTCAAATTAATAAAAGACGTTCTATTACTTCAATTAGATATTAAAGATTATAAAGCGGTTGTAAAAGATGCTGAACGCGCTTTAGAGTTATATCCGGCACAGCCAATGTTGTATTTAGTTATCGGCGTGGCTAGCAATAATCTCAATCAACACAAAAAAGCTATAGAAAATTTAGAAATGGGCTTAGATTTTTTAATTGAAAACCCACAGATGGAAGCCGATTTTTATTCTGAATTAAGTTTAGCCTACAAAGCCTTAAATAATATTAGTAAATCTGAAACGTTTGCTAAAAAAGCAGAAGCAATTAAAGTGCAACAGTAAATGAAATTAACCCAAATCCTGAGAAAATTAAAAATCGCTTTAAGTGCAGTATTTATATTGCTTGCCTTTAGCTGTAAGTCCACCAAAAGTGTTTTAGACTCTGGTGAGGCAAGCGATAAGTTGTCTGCTAAGCAAGTGATTAAACAACATCAAAAAAACGATTCCGATTTTAAAACGATGCAGGCAAGGGTTAAAATTGAGCTGTCTCAAGACGGAAAAGACCAAGGTTCTACCTTTAGTTTTAGAATGGAAAAGGATAAAGTGATATGGTTAAGTGCCCCAATTGGAATGGCGCGTATGATGATAACTCCAGATAAAGTTCGATTTTACAATAAAATAGACAATGAGTATTTTGATGGGGATTACAAATTATTAAGTGATGTTGTTGGTATAGATCTCGATTTTATGAAAGTGCAAAATATCTTGCTAGGTCAAGCTATTTACGATTTAAAAGAGGAGCCACATCAAGTTGAAGTAAACGGAAATTCCTATGTTTTGCAACCTAAAGACCAGAAGGTGCTTTTGGAGTTGTTTTATCTAATAAATCCATCTCATTTTAAAATGGACAGTTTGCAGATGTATCAGAAATTTGAAAAACGAATGCTTCAGGTCGATTATTCATCTTACCAAGAAATTAACAAACAAATCTTACCACAAAATATAAGAATTATTGCCGTTGAAGACAAAGATGAAGTGACTATTACCATGGAATTTAAATCTATTACCTTAAATGAAGATGTGCGTTTCCCGTTTAATATTCCTTCAGGATATAAAGAAATTGTTATAAAATAATGAGGATAAAGTATTTCTATAGTACACTTGTTTTAGTCGGAGTTCTGTCTTGCCTTACGGTTTCGGCGCAAAGTAAAAAGCAAAAAGAATTGGAAGAACAGCGCCAACAAGTTCTTAAGGAAATGAAGCAAATAAATGCCTTGCTTTTCTCTAAAAAGAAAGAAGAAAAGTCGGCAGTTACCCTTATTGAAGACCTCAATTATAAAGTTAATGTTATAAAAAATTTAATCAGAATTACCAACGAGCAGGCCAATTTACTCACCAGAGAAATAAACGCCAATCAAAAAGAAATTACAAGTCTAAGAACGCAACTTCAAGAATTAAAAGACGATTATGCCGCTATGATTGTGAAGTCTTATAAAAGTAAGTCGGAACAAAATAAGGTGATGTTTTTACTGTCTTCAGATAACTTTAAGCAAGCCTATAAAAGACTGCAATATATACAGCAATACGCCGATTATCAAAAAGAACAAGGTGAAGCCATAAAAACTAAAACCAAAGAATTACAAGAATTAAACATTCAATTATCTAAGCAAAAAGAAGCCAAAAATAAACTCGTCGAAGAAAACAGAGCAGCAAAACGCGAACTAGAAAAAGAGGTCAAAGAGCGTGAAGTTCTAATGGCTTCTATTAAGTCTGATATGAGCAGATTCGCTTCTCAAATCAAACAGAAAAAGCAGGAAGCCGATCGTTTAGACAAGGAAATAAATCGCATCATTAGAGAAACTATTGCCGCTTCAAATAAAGAAACGGGAGGGAAATCTACTGCAGGAACGTTCGTTGAAACACCTGAAGCTAAAAGATTATCTGCAAATTTTGAAGCTAACAAAGGTAAATTAGGCTGGCCTGTTGCCAGAGGTGTAATCAAAGGAAAGTATGGAAAGCAACGGTCGTTAATTGACAATAGTGTTACGCAAAACTACCAGAGTATATACATTGCAACTGAGAAAGATTCAGAAGTAAAAGCTGTATTTGATGGCGAGGTGTCTAGGGTTCTGGTGATTAAAAACGGTAACCCAGCAGTTTTTGTTAGACATGGTATGTATTTTAGCGTATACATGAACCTTTCAAAGGTAAAGGTAAAAAAAGGGGATAAGGTATCAACAGGTCAGGTGATTGGGAATGCGTTTACTAATAATATAAAAGGCGAAACTTTATTAGGTTTTAGAATCTACAAGAATAATCAAGTTCAAAATCCTGAGCCGTGGCTTGCTAAGTTTTAGTAAAGAGAGCTTAGGGTAATTCAAAATTAAAAGGCTAGGAAGTATTAGATGCTGAACTATTCTGTTTTCTCGGAGCAGCATGACAATCCTCGAAGGTTATAACCATTAATAATTTCAACAAATAGCTTCACGCTTTGTTATTCTAAACTAGTTTCAGAATCTCAGCCTCAAATTGATTAAGTGTTTGAAGAAAATAAAGCACCGAGTAAAATACTTTAAAGATGCTGAACTAAATTCAGCATGACACCAATTGAGCCTTAGGACAATTTTGAACCTTTTATGAATCCACACTAATTTGTCATTCTGAACTAGTTTCAGAATCTCAACCTTTGATTGATTAGATGTTTAATGAAATTAATACTTAGATTAAAATATTATCAAGATGCTGAACTAAATTCAGCATGACAATCATTTGGGGTTTTTCCATAATTAACTGGAACAAATTTCTTCATGCTTTGTCATTCTAAACGAGTTTCAGAATCTACTCAAAGAGCGCTTTAAGCTCAGTAGCCTCACTAGGTTTCATTTTGCCAGCAAGTACCAAACTCAACTGTTTACGTCTAAGAGCAGCATCATAACGCTCTATTTCCAAGGCCGTTTCTGGGATGAGTTCAGGAATTTTTATCGGTCTTCCAGTGTCATCTACAGCAACAAAAGTATAAATAGCTTCATTGGCTTTAATACTTTCGCCAGACTCTCTATCTTCTGTCCAAACATCAATATATATTTCCATGGAAGAGGTAAACGCTCTAGAAACTTTGGCCTCAATGGTAACCACACTTCCTAAAGGTATAGATCTATTAAAAGCCACGTGATTTACAGAAGCCGTAACCACAATACGCCGCGAATGGCGCCTGGCAGCAATACTAGCAGCTCTATCCATACGCGCTAATAGTTCGCCACCAAATAAGTTGTTTATTGGATTAGTTTCGCTTGGTAAAACAACATCAGTAGCAACAGTTTTTGACTGAAAAGCAGTTCTAGATTGCATAAATTATTTGTATTTGTGCAAAGATAAGGTGCTTTAGGTAAATAAAAGAGAAAGACTTTACTAATCTAATTTCTTAATTAACAGCCAAGCATCTCTATTATGATCTCGTCGGATTTTGTAGAGTTGGCTTTGTGCTTCGGCTCTGGTCTCAAAACTAGCGTAAACCACTTCATGTAAGCCATAGCGGTTAGTACCAATTTTTCTGGCTTTATAACCTTTTGCTCTCAACTGATTGACTTTTTTATCTGAATTGGCTTCAACTCTAAAAGCACCTGCCACAATATGATAATTGCCAGTTTGCTTTTCTAAAGATAAGGTGGCAGCAGGTAGAGGATTACTAATTACAAAAGTGGCTTCTTGCACTTTGGCATCAAGTTGCTCGTTGGCTTGCTTTTGTGCGAGTTGATTGTGATTTTCAATGCTATTTGTGTAGTACTTGGCCGCAGCAAAACCGCTCAACCCTAAAAAAATAACAGCCGCTGCGGCATATTTTAACCAATTAGTGTTGGCACGTTTTTCAGGCGTAAAGGCAATAGGAGTAGATTCCTCAATGGTCTCAACGGTTGCTTTGTAAACTTCACGACAAATATGAGAAGATGAAAAGTGAGATAAACCAAACGAATCTGTTAAGTAATTAATGTGACTAGAAGGATTAAAAACAATCTTTCCATCGGAATTAAGCTTTAATTCACCAATATGTTCAAATTGAATGCTTTCTCCTTCAATTAAAGCCGATTTCAATAATTTTACCTGATTTGAAATCTTTTCCGTAGCTGAGGCATAAGGTGTTTTGTCAATTTCAGCCATATAATTGGCTAATAAACCATCGTTATTTTGCAACTGCTCATTAAAAGATAAGACCTTTTTTGGTGGATAAAAGGTGTGAGTAGATTCGTGCACTTTTGCCGAAACACGGCTGGTTAAAAAGGCACCAAATCCAGAAATAGTTACGCAATCGTAACGGTATAATAAGTCGCTAATGTAGGTTTCTAACTGCATGGTGAAGCAAAGTTAAAAATTTTTGATTCTGAACGAAGTTTAGTCTAATTTAGTTATCAACACACTATTAAGATACGGACTGTTTAAGCCTTAAGAGATTGAACATAGACATCAATAGTTTTTATTTTGAAAGCTAATTTAACGCGTAAAATTGCTTATTTTGTGTTTTCAAAATATTGAACTTTAATCCTTTGAAGTACTCAGTAAATTGAAATCGTTTTGAATTTTTGAACGCAATCAAGTTGACATTTGCTTTCAATTAAAAAAAGACCTAATAATGACAGAGCAACAATTAATTTATGCACTTGCCTTGCAACACGTGCCTAAAATTGGATCGACTACAGCCAAAAAGTTAATACAGCATTGTGGTTCTGCGGAAGCGGTTTTAAAAGAGCGGAAATCTAAACTTTTAAAAATCGATGGTATTGGTAGTATTATTATTGAAGGGCTTTATGATAAAACACACCTTGAAGAAGCTGAGTCTGAATTACAATTTATCAAAGACAACCAAATTGTAGTACATTACTTTACCGATGACAGCTATCCGGAAAGGCTAAAGCATTGTATCGATGGTCCTATTGTATTATTTCAAGCGGGTAACATTAATTTAAAACAACAACACATAATCAGTATTGTAGGAACCCGAAAAATTACAACCAGCGGTATTGCCTTTTGTGAAAAATTAGTGGAAACCTTAAAAGTTTACAATCCAGTAATTGTATCAGGCTTTGCTTACGGCACGGATATCACAGCACAAAAAGCGGCTGTAAAGCACAACCTGCAAACCATAGGATGCTTGGCGCATGGCCTAAACCAGATTTATCCCAAAACGCATAAAAAGTACATGGCCGATATTGAAAACCATGGCGGATTTTTTACGGATTTTTGGAGTACAGATAGTTTTGACCGAAACAATTTTTTAAAACGAAACCGAATTATTGCCGGGCTTAGTGAAGCCACTATCGTTATAGAATCTGCTGAAAAAGGCGGAAGTTTAGTAACGGCAGATATTGCTAATTCTTATAATCGTGAAGTATTTGCTGTACCCGGAAGAACTACAGATAGCCAAAGTGTGGGTTGTAATAATTTGATTAAGTTTCAGAAAGCACATTTGTTGTCCGATCCATTGGATGTGCCTTACATGCTCAACTGGCAATTAGAGTCGGATAAAAAACCCGCAGTTCAAAAACAATTGTTTGTTGAGTTAGAACCCGACGAGAAAATCATCTATAACTTTTTAAAAGAGAATAATAAGGAATTGTTAGATGTTATTGCCCTAAAGTGTGAAATGCCGACCTATAAAATTGCAGGTATATTACTTAATATGGAATTGAAAGGGGTGGTGAGGCCCTTGCCGGGGAAATTGTTTGAGGTGATCTAAACTCCTGCGAAAGCAGGAATCTTATTTTAGCGACCTTTTAATTTTATTTTTAATTCTTTTATGAGATCATCTTTCTCTTTAAGCTGCTTTTCATACAGGGCAATTAATTTCTCAGATAATTGATTAACAACCTCGGCATAACCAACACCACCGTTTTGGTTATTATTGTTTACAAAAATAGTTTTACCATCTAAAAGCTCATTGATATTGGTATCTAAAATCTCAGCAATTTGTTGTAAAAGAATTACATCTGGCACGGATTTATCCGCCTCAATGTTACTTAGAGTAGCTTGTGAAACATGTAATTTCTCAGCTAAGATTTCTTGCGATAAGCTTTTTTCAGTCCTTTTGTTTTTAATATTGCTACCTATACTCATTGAATTATTAAAATTTTAATAAACCTATTATTTTTTTAATTGGCAATGAAGTCCTTTTGTGAGAATTTTATCTGATTATTAATCTTTTAACTTAAAATTTATTATTATGAAAAAAATTCTTATTTTATTTATACTAGCATTTGGATTTATGTCATTTACAAGTAACGAATCTGTTACAAGTCAAACTAGTATCAATGAAGATCTTAGTGTTGAAAATTTTGACTTTAAACTAGATTACATAAAAGACATTGCATGTACTGCTACTGTAACTTACAATGGGGAGGTTAGAGAAACATTTACTTTTTATGCTTCTCAGTCTGGTGGTCTTGCAAATGCTTGTACTCGAGCTAGAACCGCAGCATTGATGTATATATTATCTCAAGGAGGCGACACAACAGGTTTATAATTAATTAATACTTATGAATGTAAATAATATATTTATTTTTATACTTATTTTCCCTTTAATATTATTCTCTCAAATTAAAGAAAGCAATAGTTCCTCGGAGCTATTGCTTGTTAAATATGAGCATTCAATTCATATGGAAAATTTACCGACAGCAACCACTGTAAATGCTTTTTTAAGAGTTAATAAATATGGTTCAATCTACGAAATGGACTTTTTGAATAATTCTAATTTTCAAAAAGAAGAAGATTCTGAAAGCGTTGCTATATTTGCTATCAAACCCAAAGTAAATGACTTTATTTATAAAAATTTAGTCACTAAAGATATTTTTAGCATCCAGAGAATAGGTATGAAACCTTTTTTAGTAAGAGATTCTGACACAATTTTTAATTGGACTATTAAGAATGAATTCGAATATATACTAGGGTATAAAAGTCAAAAAGCTACGACAACCCACAGAGGAAGAGATTATATAGCTTATTTTACAACTGAAATAGAGTTTAATAACGGGCCTTGGAAATTTGGAAATTTACCAGGATTGATCTTAAAGGTATTTTCAGAAGATGATGTTTTTAAAATAGTGGCTAATGAAATTGAAATTAGAAACACAGAAAATGAAATTGAAAATCCTTACATAGATAATATTGATAAGAGTATTTCATGGGAGGCATTTACTAATGCTTACAAGAAAAAAAGCGAAGAGCTAAAGCATTACAGGTCTCCAGATGGTGGTGTGAGATCGATACCTAAGAGAGGAATTGAAACGTATATTGAGGATTAACATTTTTTATTTTATCCAATTTATTAGAGCCATAAATTTTATGGTTCTATTTTTTTTGACTAACATTGTTTATTCTCAGTCTGATATTCAGGGTTTTGTAAAAGACGCTACAACAAATGTTTCATTACGTAATGTAAATATTCTTATTAAAACTAAAGATGGGGCTCTATTAGATTATACGTTTACGAACGAAGAAGGGTTTTATAAAAAAAGACTACCGAAAGAGTTTGAGGCATTAATTATTGAGGCCTCTATATTGAGCTATAAAAAAGAAATAATAGCTTTAAATATTAATCCTTCTAAAGGGGAGACTTATATTCTAAATTTCAGTTTAAATGTACGTGTTGATGAATTGGATGAAGTCTATATAGAAGGTAAAAAACCTCCTATTAGTGTAAAAAAAGACACTACTGTGTATAATATAGAAAAATTCAAAGATGGTACAGAACGCGTAGTTGAGGATATTTTAAAAAAAATTGCCAGGAATTACGGTTGAGGAAAATGGCATGGTAAGATTTAAAGGCAAAACGGTTACAAGATTATTGTTAGATAATGATAATATTTTTGATTCAAACTATTCTATTGGGACAAAAAATATCAGCTCTGATATTATAGAAAGTATAGAGGCTTTTGAAGATTATGACGATAACCCATTATTGAAAGGTGTTAAATCCTCACAAGATGTAGCTTTAAATTTAAAATTAAAAAAAGGGAAAGCAGATTTGTCTGGTAACGCAGAATTGGGGTTAGGTTTAGACTCAAAACAGTATGCAAAACTAAATTCTATTTTAGTATCAAAGAAAACCAAAGGGTTTTCTTCTATTGGCTATAATAATATTGGAGAAAATTATAGTCCCTTCAACTTTGTGTCAAACAATATAGATATTTCAAAGCTATCAGAATTGACTCAACGGACGTCTAATCTTGTCAATGAAAACGGATTTAGTTCCATTTTACCAGATAACAGAACACGAGTAAATGATAATTTTTTTGGTTCTGTTAATTCTCTTTTTAAAATTCAAGATAATTTGTCGTTGAGAGTAAACTATAATGCGTTTAAAGACAGATTAGTAAGAAAGGAAGAAACAACTATCATTTACGGTTTTGATAATGAAACTATAAATATTAACACCTCTGAGAACATTAAGTTAAGGCCGTCAGTGCATTCTTCTGCCTATAACTTAATCTATAAAATAAAGGACACCAAATTACTAACCTCCGACGGAAAATTAGAATATAAAAAAATTGAGAGAACTTCAACAGGATTTAACAATAATGACTTGTTCTCCAAAGAGACGTTTAGTAGAGACCTGTTTTTTACAAATAAAATTGAGTATACAAACCGATTTAAAAAAGCAACAGTTCTACAATCTTCACTCAATATTTCCACAAATAACCTACCTCAAAATGTAGACGTAACTATAGGTGTTCAAAACCCAGAACAACATATAGATTTTAAAAGAAATACTATTGATTTTAATACATCTTTGCTTTCAAAAATTAAGGCTAACGAACTTGCACTCAGTATGGGCTATATTTTTGATGAAAGTTTTGTGGATTCCGAGCTACAAGGAGTTTCATTTGTAAATCAGTCTGCAATCAATAATTTATACTATCAAATTTCAAAACCTTATTTAAATTTAGACTACAACTACAGACTAAAAAAATGGGGCTTTATAACAAATTTAAAAAGTGAATTTTTTCAAATCAAACTTAACGATTTTAATATAGAAGAGAATTATGAAGATTCATTTTTTATGGTTTATCCAGAATTGACAATCAATTATTATATCAATAAAAAATCTAACTTGTATGCAACGTACAACCTATCAAACCAGATACCAGAGGCTAGATCTACGTTTTCAGGCGTTGTTTTAACTGATTACAGATCATTACTAAATAATGATTTTTCATTCAATCTTTTTAATAATCATTCATACAAATTAGGTTACCGCATCAATGATTTTTATAATTTATTTCAGTTTAATATCTATTCAAGTTATAATTATAGCAAATTTGGCTATTTGGCTCGATTGAATATTGATGAAAATATTAACTTCAGTACTTCTATTGTTGAAGCTACGGATAACGAGAATTATCAATTAGGATTTAGGCTAGAAAAATATTTACATTTTTTAAGAACTACGTTCAATTTAAATTCAAACTATGGCATTAGTAAGTATCAAAACTTAATAAATGATTCAGAATTAAGAAACAATACAAGCAGAAACCTACTGGTTGAGTTTAAAGCAAGAACAGGTTTTAAAAGCGCAATTAATTTTGAAAATAAGCTATTCGTAAACAATAATTTTTTTGAAACAGATCTGGGAGGTTCAAATGAATTCACTTCATTTCGGAATGATTTTACAGTTAAGTATGTAAAGAATAATTTTCAATTTACTTTAGATAGTCAATATTTTAAACCAGATTTAAGATCTAGTGTTTCGGGGGATTTATTTTTGGATGCTTCAATAAGTTTGACGTCAAAAAACAAAAAAGTAGAATATAGGCTTAGGGCAAACAATTTGCTCAATCAAAAAACCTTTAGGAACATCCGTTCTTCAGATTTATCAACATCAAGTTTTGAGCATAATTTACAAGAGCGTTTCATCTTATTTTCCGTTGGGTTTCGATTTTAATTTAATACCCCACTTTTCCCATTACACGTTTTAAAACCGCATCTGCGACTGCCTTAGCTTTTAAAATCATTTATAACTTTCTAAAAGAGAACAATAAAGAATTGCTCGATGTTATTGCCTTAAAGTGTGAAATGCCCACCTATAAATTAGCAGGTATTTTACTGAATATGGAATTGAAAGGAGTGATAAGGTCCTTGCCGGGGAAATTGTTTGAGGTGATTTAGGGTTTAAAGATTTCACATTTCCGTCGCGAAGAGACCTAACAGGTTTTTGAAACCTGTTAGGTCTTTTTATGGAGTTTGAGTCTTTAGAGTTATGTTTAATACCCCACCTTTTCTCTAACACGTTTTAAAACATCATCTGCAACCAATCTCGCTTTTGAAGCCCCTTTAGCCAAAGCCGCATCAAGTTCGTTGAGGTTGCTCATATAATAATTATAACGTTCTCTAGGTTCAGCAAAACGGTCTAAAATTAATTCATATAAAGCTTGTTTTGCATGACCGTAACCATAGTTACCTCCTTCATAATTGGCTTTCATTTCCGCAATTTGAGCTTTTGATGCCATTAATTTATAAATAGCAAAACAGTTACAGCTGCGCCAATCCTTAGGTTCTTCGAGTGGAGTGCTATCGGTTTCAATAGACATTATTTTTTTGCGCAGTTGCTTTTCAGGTAAAAAGATATTGATAAAATTACCTCTACTCTTACTCATTTTTTCGCCATCTGTTCCGGGAATTAACATGTTGTGTTCTTGAACTTTTCCTTCAGGCATTACAAAAGTTTCACCCATTTTCGCATGAAATCGCGAGGCGACATCTCGGGTCATTTCAATATGTTGTAATTGGTCTTTTCCTACCGGAATGATTTCAGCATCATACAATAAAATATCCGCCGCCATAAGCATCGGATAATTAAATAAACCCGAATTTACATCTTCTAATCGGTCGGCTTTATCCTTAAAACCATGGGCTAAGGTTAAGCGCTGGTACGGAAAAAAACAGCTTAAATACCAGGATAGTTCTGTTACTTGTGGCACATCACTTTGTCTGTAAAACACAGTTTTGTCAATGTCTAAACCAAAAGCCAACCAGGTGGCAGCTACGGAATAGGTGTGCTGTCTTAAAGCTTCAGCATCTTTAATTTGTGTTAAGGTGTGGAGGTTAGCAATAAATAGAAATGAATCGTTTTTAGCGTCATTTGCCATTTCTATTGCGGGTAAAATAGCCCCTAAAAGGTTACCTAAATGCGGAGTGCCTGTACTTTGTATGCCTGTTAATATTCTTGCCATGTTAACTTCCTGCGAAAGCAGGAATCTTTTTTAATTAAACTATAGTCAAAACTGTCATTTCGAAGGTAGTCGAAAAGATTAGTCCTCTTAGGATTAATGCATTTCGATTGCGCTCAAGGTGACAGAGATGTGTTACGATACTCGCGTTGTTTTTATTCTCAAAATAAAACGAAAAAGCAAAGGTAAATTTTTTAGGACAACTATGGGAATCGATTTAATTTAAATAGTTAGTTTTGGTGCTATGGCAGTTATTAAATATCCTTTTTGGGTTTTATACCGTGTGTGGTTTTACATTCTGGTAGCTTTACCAATCTTATTTTTATTTCCTTTCTTATTTATTTCTATTTCTAGAGAAAAATGGTATCCGTATTTTTTTAAACTGGCTCGGTTTTGGGCCAAGTTTATTTTAATAGGAATGGGCTTTAGGTACAAAATCATAAAAGAGGAAACTATAAATCGCTCAAAGAGTTACATGTTTGTCGCAAACCATACCTCTATGGCCGATATTATGCTAATGCTGGTTACTGTAAAAAATCCTTTTGTTTTTGTGGGAAAGCAAGAATTGACTAAAATTCCATTGTTTGGATTTTTTTACAAGCGGACTTGTATTTTAGTAGACCGAAACAGTGCTAAAAGTAGACAAACTGTATTTTTGAAAGCCCAACGACGTCTTAAACAGGGTTTGAGTATTTGTATTTTTCCTGAAGGCGGCGTACCAGAGGAGTACGTCCTTTTAGATACATTTAAAGATGGTGCCTTTCGTTTAGCTATTAATCATCAAATTCCAGTCGTTCCAATAACCTTCTATGATAATAAAAAACGATTTTCTTATACTTTTTTTAGTGGCGGACCCGGTAGAATGCGCGCCAAAATACATGAGTTTATAAAAATAGATGGACTGATAATTGCGGATACAAAATCCGTAAACGAAAAAGCGAGAACGCTAATTTGGGACGAATTAAGTCAACCTGAAAAAACAAAAAAGCTACCCTAACCACGAGTAGCTTTTGTAATCATTGTATTCATCATTGCTTAAATGAGTTGCCAGTCTACCGACAAATATACAATAACCTAACCTAAAACTTAAAACTTAATCCTGTATACACACCAATAAAGAAGGGTCTAAAATTACCCGATGTATTGGTAAAAGTATTTATTTGATACTTGAAGGTGGGTTCAAGATTGATATTCCATTGTTTTGATAGATTGTAATCCATGCCTAGCCCAAAGTTTGCACTAAAGCTGGTGTCATTAATATTATTTGCTTCACCGATTAAGGTTGACACTCCATCTAAATCTGCATATATATCATTTTGACTTAAAAAGAAGGTGCTAAATCCACCGATAACATTAATACCAAACGTCTTATCTATTAAGCGATATTCGAGTTCTAAAGGCACTTCTACAAATCCAAATTTTTGGTCTAAATTTCCTGCTGTTTTTGAATTAAAAAGTTCTGGTGCTGAAGATCGCTTTAACCTATTCGAGCTCATCAAAGAAACGCTGTGGTCTCCGTTATTAAAACTAATATTATCAAATTGCGCTCCTATGCCTCTAGCAGCGGTTTCTTCACCAGCAAAAGCAAGGACATCTGAAGTTATCTGACTGAGATTTACACGATTGATACCTGCACGAATTTTTAATGTTTTAGAAACAGCGTAACTGCCAGAAATCCCATAACTGATGTTTACAGGGCTACTTTTAGTATTTTCATTAAATTGTTGATCTAAAGAGGAGCCTTGCCCTAAAGAATTGTAATAAACAGGTGCAACATTTGGTGAAACGCTCCACCTGTTTTGTTTCCCTTCTTCTTTTTCAATAGGGGTAGTTTCATTTTCTGCAATCGCATCTTCTATAGATGGCTTTTCTGAATCTTCAATTGCCGTATGTTTTAATTCGGTAGTATTCTTTTTATCCGATTGTAGCGTAGACCTTTTAAGTGTTTCTGAAGATTTTTGTTCTGCCACAGCGGTTGTGTTGTCGTCAATGGTATTTTTAACTGAAGCTTTTATTTCGTTTTCTCCTGTTATTTGAGAAGTCTCTTTTTCAGTTGAAGTCGATGGAATCGTTTTTGCATTTGCGACAATCCTATCAGTCTCAGTTTTAGTCGGATTTTGAATTAAATTATGAGATTTTTCTGCGGAATCCTGATGGCCTTCTTTGTTTTCTTGAGTCACAACAGTGTTTGAGTGCTGTTTGTAGGCATTGGAATTGTTGAGGTTTTGTGAGGACTTATCTTTTTCAGTAGAACTATTTTTTTGATTCTCTAACCCTGTGTTTTGATCGGTATTTGAATTTACAAACTTGAGGTTATCCCTTTCGTTTTCAGAATGGATTGAATTAGACTTTTTTGATGGCTCTACACTTGTATTGTATTGTTTATTGTCCGTATCGATTTTATCTGTATCTACAACAGGAAATTCTTGGGTGTTGTTTTTATTTGAATTGAAAACCGAAACACCAATAGTTAGTAAAATAGCAATGGCTGCAGCGACGGCACCTATTTGCCACCAAAGCGCAAGCACCCTTCGTTTTTTCTTTTTATTAGGAAGACTTTCGTTTATACGATTCCAAATAGCATCATTAGGCGCTACTTCAAAATCTTTAAACTTTTCTTGAAAAAGTCTGTCTATGTTTTTCTTTTCGTTCATTTTTATAAACTTTGCGAATTAGAATTCGCTCTATAAGTTTCTATTTTATCTTTCAAAATCATTCGCGCTCTCGCTAAATTAGATTTTGAAGTTCCAGTTGAAATAGTGAGTAAATCACTAATCTCGGCATGAGAGTAACCATCTAACACATATAAATTGAATACGAGCCTGTAACGATCTGGTAATTCTTGAATAATTTTCAGTAAATAATCGATATTTAAATTCGTATCATTTAAATCTACTGAAACGTCTTCAATTTGACCTTCGTTTACAATGTCAAAAACCCCAACATCTTTTCTGTAACGCTGTAATGCCGTATTAATGGCAATGCGTTTTAACCAACCTTCAAAAGAACCTTTATTTTTATACTGACTTATTTTACTAAATATAGTTATAAATGCGTCGTGCAAATTGTCTTCTGCCTCAACGTAATTTTTAGAGTACTTAAGACAAAGCGAAAATAATTTACTCGCATATTGCTTGTATAATTGGCTTTGAGCTTCAGCATCTTGATTAATACACTTTTTTATGAGTTGTTCTAAACTCACATTAGTTTAGGGATTAATTAATAATTATTTTCATCTATTCTTTAAAATTAACTAGTCTAACACCACCGGCACTTCTACAAGATGGTATTGGTCTACACCGTCTTCATTCTGACCCTGAAAAAATTTGAACACATAAGTTTCAGTTCTTGTTACTGTTAGCTCAAAGCTCGCTGTTGCGGATTCCGGTTCTTGTGTACAATTTTCATTGGCATATAAAGTATTTACTACGGCGACGGTTCGGGTATTACCATCAATGGCATAAATAAAATCGTAAAACTGATAACAAGACGAGGGTCTGCTATAGGTTACCGAGATCTCATGCGTTTGGCCAAATATAAAATGTTCTGGAACGTCTACACTTTCAATAGGCATAACCTCTGTAATAACTTGAGGAATGTCATCATCAATGCTGCACGAGGTAAATAGGATTAAAAAAAATAAAGAATAAAAACTATATGATTTCATTATTATACATTCAGATACATCAATAAGATGCGCAATGAGTAAAAGGGTTGCGTCTAAAACTAAAAAAATCCTGAATTTTTTCAGGATTTTAATTTAAGGTTATTTAGAGTCGTTTACAATGGCCCTCACTTTTGCTTCAAGTTCATCCATTAAGTCCGGATTGTCTTGCAGCAACAGTTTTACTGCATCACGTCCTTGTCCTAATTTTGTGTCACCGTAACTAAACCAAGACCCACTCTTTTTAACAATATCGTGTTCTACAGCTAAATCTAAAATTTCACCAACTTTAGAAATACCTACACCATACATAATATCAAACTCAGCAGTTTTAAATGGAGGTGCTACTTTATTTTTAACGACTTTAACTCTGGTTTTGTTACCTAATACGTTGCTATCACTATCTTTAATCTGTGTTGATCGTCTTATATCTAAACGTACCGAAGCATAGAATTTTAGGGCGTTACCACCAGTGGTTGTTTCAGGATTCCCGAACATGACACCAATTTTTTCACGTAATTGATTAATAAATATTACGGTGCAATTTGTTTTGCTAATGGAAGCGGTCAATTTTCTAAGGGCTTGAGACATTAAGCGCGCGTGAAGTCCCATTTTAGAGTCGCCCATTTCACCTTCAATTTCACTCTTTGGTGTCAAGGCGGCAACAGAATCGATAACAACAATGTCAATAGCTCCGGAGCGAATTAAATTATCAGTGATTTCTAAAGCTTGTTCACCATTATCAGGTTGAGATATGATTAGATTATCGATATCAACATGTAAATTTTTGGCATAGTTTCTATCAAAGGCATGTTCCGCATCAATAAAAGCAGCAATACCACCTGCTTTTTGAGCTTCAGCAATCGCATGAAGCGTTAAGGTGGTTTTACCAGAGGATTCTGGACCGTAAATTTCAATAACTCGTCCTCTAGGATAGCC
>CAYMDB010000001.1:15540-39343 GCA_964388865.1 uncultured Flavobacteriaceae bacterium | reverse complement strand
GAATTTTGAAATTATTTTTCAAAAACACAAAATTTTGGATAAACTCAAATATTCCCTACAACCTCGTACATAAAAAATAGCAGTTAAGAGCTAAACATGAAGTTTATTTCTTTTCTGCTATCTATGTTTTAAAACCGAAAAGTAACGCAAATAAAACTGCTACTTTCCATATACAACACTGACATTTGGTTGCAAGACACATCACAACCATATTCAACCACCACCTGATTTTTAAACTCTCTAATGCCTTCAGCGAAAACTTTAAGAAGTTTGAGTCTTATGCTTCTGAAGAAGTGAGACGTGGTGGTCCGCAACGCTATGCCTTTTAAAAGGCAATTCTCTTAATAAAAAAAAGGCGATTCTCAATAAGAATCGCCTTTTTGTGGTCTTATAAATCTTTTATTTTCCCTTATTTACAGAATCAATATACTTCTGCAAAGCCATAGTCATGGAAGGAGTTTCAGGTGTTGGTGCAGAAATATCTACACGCAAGCCTTTTTCCTTAACCGCATTGACTGTGGTATTTCCAAAAACCGCAATCCGGGTTTCGTTTTGTTTAAAATCCGGAAAGTTGTGAAATAGAGATTCTATACCAGAAGGGCTGAAAAATACTAAAATATCGTAATAAACATCTGCTAAATCAGATAAGTCGCTAATTACTGTTTTATAAAATGTAGCTTGTTTCCAATTCACACCTAAAGCATCTAAAGTTTCAGGGATAATAGGTTTTACTTTATCCGTGGTAGGTAATAAAAAAGATTCGTCTTTATACTTTTTAATTAACGGCGATAACTCTTCAAAAGTACGTTTACCAACGTAGATTTTTCGTTTTCTATACACCACATATTTCTGTAAGTAATAAGCAACCGCTTCAGATTGGCAAAAGTACTTCATAGAATCAGGTACTTTAAATCGCATTTCTTCAGCGACTCTAAAAAAGTGATCTACAGAATTTCTACTGGTAAGAATGATAGCGGTAAATTTACCGATGTCTATTTTTTGTTGTCTTATATCTTTAGATGAAACGCCTTCAACATGAATAAAGGGTCTAAAGTCTACTTTAACCTTTTGCTTCTCTTGCAAGTCAAAATAAGGAGAATTCTCTATTTTAGGCTCTGGTTGCGATACTAAAATTGTTTTCACTTTCATACGTAAACTCTGTGTTTTAAGTGTTATACTCCCTAAATACCTTATATAAAAGAACATAAGGCGCAATTTCGAGAGCGCAAAGATACAACAAAAAATAGAAAAAATTGGGATTTAAAAGTTTTTGATGGTTTTTGAAAGAAGTTAAAAAACCAATGAGATTTATGAGCCCAATCACTGAAATTGTCGACACAATCACAATTCCTACTGGTAAATTTGTGTATAACAGTAATACATTGGCAGCTAAAAACAAGAGACCCAAATAATTTTTAAATGTTGTTTTTTGAAATAAATAATTATCAATTAAACGGTCTATTTCAAAAAGGCTACCTACTAAGCGCTCTAAGAGTGTTTTGATGATAAGAATTGAAGCCACAGAAAAGAGTAATTTTAAAAACGTAATTAACTCAAAGTCTGCTGGAGACACAAATTCAGTATACACAAAATAACTAAAAATGCTAAGCGATATACTGAGATTAGTGAATAAAAAACTATCAAAAAGGTCTATAAATTTTTGGTCCTTAGTATAAATTTTTAAGTATTTTGAATTGCTTATAACATACAAGAAATCATTAAACCTGAGGGAGTTTATATATTTTGCGCCAACAATAGCTAATAGCCCTATCAGCGTGAAAATTGTAAACCACTCGTATGTTATATAGTTTCGCACAGCGCTAAATTATAAAGAAATATTAAGCTAATGGTTATAGCAGCTGTTCTTATCTATCAAAAACGTTAATTTCATCAATTAATTCATTAAAACTCTTACTTTTGCTAATTGTAAAATCGCATTTGTAAGCGTGTTTAAAAGCTACTTAATGTCTGACGCAATTGTTATTATCCCCACCTATAATGAGATTGAAAATATAGAGTCAATCTTAAGGAAAGTGTTCTCGCAAGACAAAGTGTTTCATGTTTTGGTGGTCGATGATAATTCGCCAGATCAAACAGGCAATAAGGTTAAAGCCCTACAACCTGAATTTTCAGATCGCCTTTTTTTATTGGAGCGTCAAGAAAAAAATGGATTAGGCTCTGCTTATCTCGCCGGATTTAAATGGTGTCTAAGACAATCCTACGCCTATATTTTTGAGATGGATGCCGACTTTTCGCATAACCCAGATGATTTAATTAGGCTTTATAATGCTTGTACCATTGACAAGGCCGATGTTGCAGTTGGCTCTAGATATGTTAAAGGCATAACGGTTGTTAATTGGCCATTAGCTAGAATTTTATTGTCTTATGGCGCCTCAAGATATGTGAGATTAATTACACGCATGACGGTCAAAGATTCTACTGCAGGTTTTGTGTGTTACAAAAGGAGGGTGTTAGCGGCTATAGATTTAGACAAAATTGAATTTGTGGGTTATGCCTTTCAAATTGAAATGAAATTTAAAGCCTACAAAAAAGGCTTTAAAATTGTAGAAATACCTGTTATCTTTAAAGACAGAACACGAGGAAAATCAAAAATGAGTGGAAGTATAATTTCTGAAGCTATTTTTGGTGTCATCAGTCTAAAATTAAAAAGTTTATTTACCAAGTAAAACAACATGAAACGCAGCACACTCATAAAAAACGCAAAAATCATCAACGAAGGCAAAATTGTTGAAGGCGATATACTCATTGAAAACAATATAATCAAGGAAATCGATAGTTCTATCAGCGTTAAATCCGCAGATATGGTGGTTATTGATGTTGAAGGTAACTATGTGTTGCCCGGAATGATTGACGATCAGGTGCATTTTAGAGAACCTGGATTAACCCATAAAGCCACAATAGAAACCGAATCAAAAGCAGCTTTGGCTGGGGGTATTACGTCATTTATTGAAATGCCAAATACCAATCCACAAACCACAACTGTTGAAAAGTTAGAAGAAAAGTTTGCGCTAGCCGCCACGTCATCATACGCTAACTATTCCTTTATGTTTGGTGGCACTAATGATAATTTAGACGAGATTTTAAAGCTCGATACCAAAACGGTGGCCGGATTAAAATTATTCCTAGGGTCTTCTACGGGTAATATGTTGGTTGACGACCCAAAGGTTTTAGAAAAAATATTTTCTAGCACTGATATGGTGATTTCTGTGCATTGTGAAGATGAAGCCACGATTCAAAAAAATCTCGCAAAATATACAGCGCAGTACGGTGATGATATTCCTATGAACATGCATCCCCTTATTCGAAGTGAAGAGGCCTGTTATTTATCATCTTCCAAAGCCATTGAATTGGCGAAGAAAACAGGGGCACGTTTACATGTGTTTCATTTGTCAACAGGAAAGGAAACGAGTTTGTTTTCAAATAAATTACCCCTAAAGGATAAGAAAATAACCTCGGAAGTTTGCATCCATCATTTATGGTTTTCTAATGAAGATTACGCCAAAAAAGGAAGCTTAATTAAATGGAATCCTGCCGTTAAAACAACTAAAGACCGCGATCTGCTTTGGAAAGCACTTTTAGATGATAGAATAGATGTCATTGCTACAGACCATGCTCCGCATACGTTTGAAGAAAAAAATAATCCTTATACCTCAGCGCCTTCGGGTGGGCCTCTGGTGCAGCACGCTTTAGTGGCCCTTTTTGAAGCGCATCATCAGGGTAAAATTTCATTAGAAAAAATTGTTGAAAAAGCCTGTCATAATCCAGCCATTTTATTCGACGTTGAAAAACGCGGTTTTATAAGGGAGGGTTATTATGCCGATTTGGTGATTGCTGATTTAAAGAGTCCATGGTCCGTAAATAAAAGTAATATCTTGTACAAATGCGGCTGGTCACCATTTGAAGGTAGCACCTTTAAAAGTAGAATCACTCATACCTTTGTGAATGGACAACTAGTCTATAATAATTTTAAAGTTTTAGGTGTTAAAGCCGGCGAGCGCTTAACTTTTAATAGATAAGATGATAAAGCAAAATCTCATCCTTTTAATTATAGGTCTTTTTGTATTCTCCTGTACAAGCAATCCACGTACAAAAAAACCAGACAATCTTATACCTCAAGAGAAAATGTCTGACATTTTATACGATATCTACATTATAAACGCCGCTAAAGGGGTAAACAAAATCTTGTTAGAAGCTAATAGATTTGTACCTGAAACCCATTTGCTTAGAAAGTACCATATAGATAGCACGCAATTTGCAGAAAGTAATAATTATTATGCTTATGATAATGAAACGTATAAGGCCATAATAGAACAGACAAAAGTAAAACTAGAGAAGCAAAAGGAAACCTATGAAGCGCTCAGGGATATTGAGCGCGAATCTCAACAAAGCAGAAAAGATTCCATAAAACAACTCAGTGAAAAGACTAAGGATACTATAAAAAAACTCAAAGATAGTGTTGGTATTAAACTAGATAGTTCGCGGTTTAAAATTGATACCACAACTCGGAAAGTTATGCTCCCTATTGCAAATTAAAATCTTTCCAGTACAACTGACTGACTTCGTCAATGGATTGCTCAATGGGTTTGAACTTAAAATTTAACGCACGTTCTAATTTAGAACTGTCGTATTTTGAAACACCAAGTGCAGCGTTTGCGCCCTGCTTAGATAATCGTCTTCTTTTTCCAAAAAGTTGAAATTGCAACCAATCTAACCTCCACGCTAAGGCCAATAACCAAGGTTTCGCCTCTTTTTGGGGAGGTTCAACTTTTAAAGCCAAGGCTATTTGAGTCTGAAAGGTTTTAAAGCTTAAATTTTCTGACACCATTATAAAGCCTTCATTTTTTATGCTACTCTGCATCAACTGATGCATGGCATCTACAACATCCCAAACGTCAACATAACCTGTAATACCATTGGTATAATAGCGCATGCCGTTGTGTATAAGTTTAAATATATGACCACTACTTCCACCACTCCAATAACCAGCTCCTAAGATAATCCCGGGATTAACAATTACAACATCCAAGCCTTCCTGAGCGCCTCGCCAAATCTCTAGCTCGGCACCATATTTAGTAATGGCGTACACGCTGTTATCAGCTTCGGCATTCCATTCGGCAGTTTCGTCTATAAGTGTTTTAGATTGGGCGGAATGACCAATAGCCGCAACCGAACTCACATAACAGAGTTTTTTTATGGTATTACTTATACAGATATTTACAATATTTGCAGTACCATCACAATTAATTTTTTTAAGTGTATTAAACTTATCTGGCTCAAAAGACACAAATGCAGCACAGTGGTACACATGGCTTACACCTTCAAACGCATTTTGAAGTTTGGGGATATCGTTAAGATCGGCTTCAGCCCAATCAATTTTATGAAATAAAGTTTCTGCGTCCTCAGAGAAATATGAAAACACGTGTTTTACCCGTTCCAAGGTTTTTTTTCTCCAGTATATGGCTCTTACGTTCTCATTGTTACTAACAAGTTTAAAAAGCAAATGAGAACCCAGTAAACCTGTACCTCCTGTAACTAAAATCATTCAGTTTCATTTAAATTTAAAAAATAGCTAAGCAATTTATACTTGCTTATGTAAAGTTACGCTTTTTTAAAATTGTCTTTTGTCTTTTGTCATTTAAAGCGGAAACATATCTTTGTCAGTAATTAATCAGGATATAAAAATGGCAAAGAATTTTGTTGAAGAGTTAACATGGCGCGGTATGCTGCACGATAGCATGCCAGGAGTAGAAGAACATCTAAACGAAGCTATGCGCAGTGCCTATGTTGGGTTTGATCCAACAGCAGACTCTTTACATATCGGAAATTTAGTTCCTATTATGTTATTGGCACATTATCAACGCTGTGGTCATAGACCAGTAGCTTTGGTTGGTGGTGCTACGGGCATGATTGGTGATCCTTCTGGGAAATCGAGCGAGCGCAATCTTCTCGATGAAAAAACCTTGCGCTATAATCAAGAAGCCATTAAGAAGCAATTATCTCATTTCTTAGATTTTGAGAGTAATGCTGATAACGCCGCGCTATTAGTTAATAATTACGATTGGATGAAGGAGTTTTCATTTCTAGAATTTATAAGAGACGTCGGCAAGCACATTACCGTAAATTATATGATGGCGAAGGATTCGGTGAAGAATAGAATTTCTAGTGAAACCTCTAGCGACGGTATGAGTTTTACAGAATTCACCTATCAGCTAGTACAAGGGTATGACTTCTTGCATCTCTACAGAGAAAATGCCTGTACCATTCAAATGGGAGGATCTGATCAATGGGGTAATATCACCACCGGAACCGAATTAATTAGACGTATAGGCGGAGGTAAAGGATTTGCGATTACCTGTCCATTAATAACAAAAAGTGACGGTTCTAAATTTGGGAAATCTGAAGGTGGAAATGTTTGGTTAGATCCTAACAGAACCTCGCCCTATAAGTTTTATCAGTATTGGCTCAACTCTAGTGACGACGATGCGGAAAAGTATATCAAAATCTTTACGTTTTTAAACGAAGATGAAGTAAAAGCTTTATTATCCGCACATTCTGAAATGCCACAGTTAAGGCTTCTACAAAAACGATTGGCAGAAGAAATCACTACCATGGTGCATTCTAAAGACGAGTTTGAAAATGCTGTTAAAGCATCCGAAATTTTATTTAGCAATTCATTTAAGCAGGATATTTCAAGCTTAGATGAAAAAACGTTTTTAGATGTGTTTGACGGTGTAAAGCAAGCAGAAATTTCTAAATCAGAATTTGATGAAGGCCTTGATATGATTGGCGCATTATCTGCAAAAACAAGTTTCTTAGCCTCTAATGGCGAAGCTAGAAGAGCCTTGAAAGAAAATGCTGTAGCTGTGAATAAGGAAAAGGTAAACGAGGATTACAGGTTATCTTCAGACGATTTAATCCATAACAAATACATCATTTTAAGTCGAGGAAAAAAAACCAACTTTATTTTAAAAGTGATTTAAGACGATGACAAAAAGAAAGTGCCCAAAATCACTTTTGGGCACTACTAACCAATCAATCAACTATGGAAAAAATCTCACTTTTTCATAGTAAGGAGGTAGTCGTTATTTTATTTATTTCCTTACAAGGCCATCAAATTACAACCGCGAATATCTGAGTTATCAAACCTACCAATGATTTCAAAGCTGCCATCTGGCTGCACTTTTCCCAAATCTTGAGTCGCAATAAAAGAACACGAATTTATATTGGCAAGGTCAATTATATTTATACCACCCGTTTTATTAGGCTGCTGAAGTGTAAGTGCATCTTCGGGATCTCGCGTGAGCAGTTTCATCCAAGGCGGACACTCAAAAATACCGTTCCCTTTCGAGTAGGCCTGACTTAAAAGTTCCGTCATGCCATATTCGCTATGAATTTCAGAAACACCGAAACCCGTTTGCAGAATTTGATGCAATTCCTGTCTGATAATTTCTTTTCGTTTACCCTTCATGCCCCCAGTTTCCATTACTAAAGTATGTTTTAGATTCAGCTTAAATTGCTCCACCAAATCTAAAAGCGCAAAAGATACACCAATGAGTAGTGTTTTTTGTTTTTTGGCTTCAAGTTGACTTAAGGTTTTAGCTAAGTCTTCAAGATTATTGAGGTAGAATCCACTTTCAACATGTTTAGATCTTTCAATTAAATCATTCACCATGTAAACTAATGAAGAGCCATCGCGCTCTAGATAAGAAGGCAATAAGGCTAAAACGACATAATCTTCAATAGCACCATAAAAGTGATGAAATCCTTTTAAATAGCTGTCTTCGTAAAGTTTTAAATCTGTGATATAATGTTTGCTAGTTATGCTTCCTGTCGTACCTGAGCTGCTGAAGATCTTTTCACTTTCAGCTTTTAAAGTCAACACTTGATGTGTTTTGAAAAATTGAATGGGCAAAAACGGAATATCAGTAATGTCTTTTATATCTGCAGGATGTTTGTAAAGTAAATCGCAAAACGAGCGGTAAACCGCATTATTTTCAAACTGAAACTTAAAGATTTTTAGGGCTAAATCTTTAAATTCTGAAGCCGTTGTTATATTGAAAATTTCCGTAGGAGATATCATGTTGCAAAAGTATGGAAAATAAAAAAGCGCAGCTCTAAATATTGAGCTACGCTTTTAAAAAACTATTGAGAATTTGACTTATTTAATCACTAATTTTTTAGTGGTAGTCGTGTTATTCTGAGTAATTTTTAAGATGTAAACACCAGATTTAAGATCAGAAACACTTAAGGTATTGTTTGTTAAAGCTTCGTTCTTAACTTGTTTACCTAAGATGTTAAACACTTCTACATTTATGTCTTCGCCAATTGAAGATCTTATGGTTACAAAACCTGTCTGAGTCGGATTAGGAAATACACTAAATGCATTTGCATTAAAATTGTTGAGACTTAAAGGTGCTGCAATATCACTAGCATATCTCGGAAAAATTTGGTAAGTACCATTAAATTCTCCACCTAAACCTGTAATACTAGAAACTGTTGTAGGGATTGTTGTACCAATTAAATCTTCATCTCCAAAGGCAACTCTACAAACCGTTACATCTGCTCCATCTGCAACATTATAATTAGTGTTATCTGCAAATGCTCCTGTATCTGCAAAGGTTACATTGTTTAAGGTAATTAATCTACTTTCATAGCTCTCACCATTTGTTAGAAGATCTGACGCACTTATGACTATTGGAGTTAATGTGTTGCCTGTAGAAGAAGCTCCTGTTAAGTTTTCACTTGGAACAAATTGAAGTGTTCCTGCAAATTGACTAAGTTGTCCCTTTAGGCTAGTTATGCCATCTCCTATTGATAAAGGAGTACTTAATACACCTGCGGTGTCATCAATAAGAATACCTGCGTTCCCATCTTGTATGTATTTTTGGTTTCTGTTGCCTTCAGTAACGATATACGATATGATAGCTTCACCAGTTAATTCGTAAAACTCTCCAAGTGCTCCGGCACGTAAAGCCGTGATATTAGCCACTTGATTTATAGATGTTACGTTAAAAGTAACAGCTGCCATAATAGCGGGATTTAATGATGCTCCACCGTTATCAACCAATTCTAAATTTACCGTATGCTGTCCGTCAGCTAAACCTATTAAGCTAATTGGGGCAGTATCAAATTTATCAGTAGATGCCCCTGCGTCTACGCTGTAGACAATGTAACCATCGCCGGTGCCATTTGCAACATTGAAATTCTGTGCACTAAATTCTATATCAACATCACTGGAAGGCACTGTTGAACCGTCTGCAGGAGAAGTTATGGCAAGTCCTGGTTCTTGAGATGCAACAATTTGCAGGTTGTCTATGTAAAATAAAGACGAACCAGTCCAATTAGATGCAAGGTCATAGAAACGAATTCCAAATTCAAAAGACTCATCTGTGGCTGGAGTATATTCAAAAGAAACGGTTTGCCATTGGTTTAAAATGGTTTCATCAGAATAAACTGCTGGATTAAAGCCATTACCATTAAAAATTCTCGCTCTGGCTTCATTATTAGTGGCGTAAACATCTAAACTCATGGTGTAAGTTACACCGCCAGTTAATGCAACTGTTTGTCTCATATCAGTATCAGCCTGAGCCTGAGTTAAAACATTGACACTTGCCGAACTATTGCCGTCAGTAACAAAAGCTGCATCTGTGTTTTCGGTGAGATCTGTGGTACTAAAATCTATGGTAGTCCAAGAATCTGGGGCACCTGCCGTCCAGTTTTCAAAACTGCCATTGGCCGCAAGGTTTTGCCCGTAAAAGGTAACTCCCATCAAACAAAATAATAAAACGTAAATTTTCTTCATAATTGATATTTTTAAATTAGAGCATAAATATACTAACAAATGTCAGCTAATTATAATCAGATTCAAGAACAATGTGCTTTTTTACAATAAGTTAACATGGCGCTTTTCACTAAATTTTAATTTTCAGCACCTTATAGTTTAATGTTAGCGAATTGTTATCAATTGTGATTATTTAACAAGTTAATCGAGATATATCTATATTTACAAAACCTTAAAGAAATTATAAAGTGAAAAAAAAGGATATTAAAATATTATTGGTTGATGATGAACCAGATATTTTAGAAATTGTTGGGTACAATCTATCTGCGGAAGGCTATCAAGTTTTTACAGGCGAAAATGGCATAGAAGCGGTTGAGAAAGCCAAAAAACACAAACCACATTTAATTATTTTAGATGTAATGATGCCAGAGATGGATGGCATCGAAGCGTGTGAACGTATAAGAGAGCAATCAGACCTCAGTGAGACTATCATTACCTTTTTAACGGCTAGAGGAGAAGATTATTCTCAAGTCGCGGGTTTTGATGCGGGTGCAGATGATTATATCGCTAAGCCAATAAAACCAAAAGTTTTAGTAAGCAAAGTTAAGGCCTTGTTAAGACGCCTGAAAGATGTAGAGTCTGCTGCCGATAGCGTGGTTAAAATTGGGGATTTAGTCATTTATAAAGAAGAATATAAAATTACTAATAAAGGAGAAGAACTTACCTTACCAAGAAAAGAGTTTGAATTGTTATCTTTGTTAGCAACTAAACCTGGTAAAGTATTTAAGCGCGAAGAAATTTTAGATAAAGTTTGGGGAAATGAAGTCGTTGTTGGTGGAAGAACCATAGACGTGCACATTAGAAAACTTAGAGAAAAAATTGGCGATAAGTCCTTTAAAACTGTAAAAGGTGTTGGTTACAAGTTTGTAGACTAATGCGAAAAAGTAATTTTAAGAAAACTTATAAGTTTGCGTTTCGAACATCGCTTTACGTAACGCTGTTTACAACACTCCTTGTGGGTGTTTTTTTTTACTCATTGCACAGCTTTAATTGGCAAATTATTTTATTTCCAATAATTTGTTTTCCAATGTGTTTTGCTATTGTGCAATACAGAGTTGAGCGTTTTATTTATAGAAGAGTAAAAAAAATATACGATGATCTAACCCTTTTAGAATCTACAAGTTTAATACAACAACCCATAACAACAGATATGGGAACACTAACCAGAGAGATTGACAGATATGCTAGGGATAAAAAGCTAGAAATAGAGACCCTAAAAGTTAGAGAAGAATACCGAAAAGAGTTTATGGGTAATGTTTCTCACGAGCTAAAAACGCCACTATTTACCGTTCAAGGCTATATTCTCACGCTCTTAGATGGCGCCATGGAAGATCCCAAAATTAGAAAAAAGTATTTGTCTAGAGCCAGTAAAGGTGTCGAACGACTGATTTATATCATCAAAGACTTAGATATGATTACCAAGCTCGAAGTTGGCGATTTAAGATTAAACAAAGAAGATTTCGATATTGTAGAATTAGTACGAGGCGTCTTTGAGCTTTTTGAAATGAAAGCTGCAAAGAAAAAAATCACCCTAACTTTTGACATGGATTACAAAGAACCAATTATGGTTTATGGAGATAGGGAGCGGATACAGCAAGTTTTAACAAATCTTGTTGTCAATTCTGTTAAGTATGGAAGGCAAAAGGGAACGACAGAAGTGAGCATAGAAAATCTAATAAAAAATAAAGCCATTGTAAGAGTGACTGATAATGGCGAAGGCATTTTAAAACAAAATATCCCGAGATTGTTTGAGCGCTTTTACCGTGTAGACAAAAGTGGCTCTCGTAAAGAAGGCGGTTCGGGTTTAGGGCTGTCTATTGTGAAACATATTATTGAAGCTCACGAAGAAAAAATATATGTCGAAAGTGAGTTGGGTGTGGGTAGCGAGTTTTCCTTTACTTTAGAAAAGACCAAATAGACTTTTGTAATCTACCTCAAACTCTTGAGATTTAAATCCGCTATAGTTTTCAATATTCGATAACTTTTTAAGACAAAACTCATCTTGTGTGCAACAGGGAGCCACACCTTCGTCGTTTAATTTTTTTGCTAAATACTCTTGTTCAAACTGGCCTGGCGTTGGAATAAAAAAGGCTTTCTTTTCCAGTTTTGCTAAATCCATTATGGTAGTGTAACCCGATCGGCTTAAAACAAGCGCACTTTTATTAATCGCCATTTCAAGTTCATTGCTAGTCATAAAATTATAGATTGTCATGTGACCAACGACTTCATTTTGCTGTTGTGCTTCAATCTTTCCTTTTACAAAGCATACAGTTCCTTTATATTTTTTTAATTCTTCTAAAAGCTTTTCTTGTAAATAAGTACGCTGTGGCTCAGGACCAGATAACAGCACAAGTAAATCGTAACTAAGCTCTACCTCTAGCTTTGTGAATCGAGATAAAGGTCCTAAATATTTTACAGTGGATGCAAAATTTTGAAGATGACCGAGTTCGCCACTCAGATTAATTGCTCCCCCGTGATCTGGAACCCAACATTCATTAAATTTCGAAATGATTTTTTGATGAAATTTACTACTCAACCACGTTGTACTTCCACTTAAAACGCGTAATTGATGCGTGATAAATACAGAAGGAATAGCCTTATGTCTCACCCCAAATCGGTTGTCTGAAATAATACCTGATAACTGTTCAGTTTCAATTAATTTTTCAATACACTTCTTTTCTCTTTTGATGGTTTTTAAAAGATGAGGGGAGTCTTTTATGAGTTTTAGTTTAAAACTATTCGCTTTTTTAGAATAGGTAATATTGTATGATGGGAGTTCTATGGCTTTGAGCGAAGGAAATTCTTTTTTTAATAATTCTAAAGCCACACCATCACTGGCAATAACTGGTTCAAAATTATGCGTTATCAAAGCTTTTATAATTGGAATACAGCGCGTAGCATGGCCTAACCCCCAATTTAAAGGTGCCACTAAAATTCTTTTTTTTTGTACTTGGGTTGTCAATAGCGACTTATTTTAGATAAGGTTTAATTTATCAAAGGTAAAGCTAAAATGTTTCCTTAATTTTACCGCATTATTAATAAAACGAATCAAAAGACATCGAGGTGGGAAGTAAAAATAAACTAAAGCGCTTTAAAGAAAACGAGACCTTTTCCAATGTATTTCAGCCAACACGAGACGATGTGGTAAAAGAACACTATCCTCTAAAAGGCAGATGGAGACAAGATGTTTTTAAAAACGAAAATCCTTTAGTTTTAGAATTAGGTTGTGGTAAAGGCGAATACACCGTAGGTTTGGCCAAACGCTATCCCAATAAAAATTTTATTGGTATCGACATAAAAGGAGCACGTTTTTGGCGCGGCGCAAAAACAGCCTTAGAAGAGAATCTACCAAACGTCGCTTTCCTGAGAACTCAAATAGAATTAATAGATGCACTTTTTGAAGAAAATGAAGTCGATGAAATATGGATAACCTTCCCAGACCCACAAATAAAATATAAGCGTACCAAGCATCGCATGACCAATATGCAGTTCTTAGATCGCTATAAAAAAGTATTGAAACCAAAAGGCATAATGCACCTTAAAACGGATAGCGAATTTATGCACGGCTATACCCTAGGATTACTTCAAGGCTTAGGACATGAGGTTCTTTATGCCAATCATAATGTCTATAAATTAGAGGGGAGCCCAGAGGATGTAACAGCTATTCAAACCTTTTACGAAAGTCAATATTTAGATAAAGACAAAGCAATTACGTATATTCGATTTAAAATCAACTAAAGCTTGAGCATTACCGTCATTTTTTTTCTCGGACTTATTGTGGCGCTTATTGGTGTCATTCCACCTGGTTTGCTAAACATGACAGCCGCCAGAATAAGTCTTAAAGAAGGCGCAGCCCGTGGTATTATGTTTTCAACAGGAGTATCTATTGTCGTTTTTATTCAAACATATATTGCGGCCATATTTGCGCGATATCTATCCAATAGACCCGATATTGTAGAAATTCTTCAACGGGTGGCCTTCGTAATTTTTGTGCTCATTACTATTTACTTTTTAGTGTTAGCTTCAAAGCAAAAAGAGCCTAAAATAAATACTGAAATAAGAAGTAAACACGGACGTCTTTTGCATGGGATGTTGTTGTCTGCACTCAATGTATTTCCTATTCCATACCAAGCCTATATGACCATTACGTTAGCGTCATTTGGCTGGATGAATTTTGAACGTACAAGCATTGTCACCTACGTTACAGGGGCGGCAATGGGCACCTTTGTAACACTTTATTTTTACATTTTCTTTTTTGATAAAATCAAAGACAAAAAACTAACCTCTCAGAAAAGCATGAATTATTTTATTGGAGGTATTACCGGAATTGTGGCCTTAGTTACTTTTATCAATATTTTAAGAGAATGGTAATGACCCCAGAAACACTAGGTTTTTTTGAAAAAGTCTACGACGTTGTAAAGCAAATTCCCTACGGAAAAGTAACTAGCTACGGAGCCATTGCGAAGTATTTGGGAGCCGGAAAAAGCGCGCGAATAGTTGGCTATGCCATGAACAGCTCACACGGAAAAGATGTACCAGCGCATCGGGTAGTCAATAGAAATGGACTCCTTACAGGAAAGCATCATTTTGAAGGCACGCATCTCATGCAACAATTATTAGAAAATGAAGGTATGGTAGTTATAGAAAACCAAATTCAAAATTTTAAGGACGTTTTTTGGGATCCTACTAAAGAATTGTAAAGGGTTTTTAAGTCTATTTGAAAACCAAATTCATTTATAATTCAATTCTATTTGAAGTCTTCAAATTCTAAACTTTTAGCAGTATCTTTGCTTTAGAATTATTCTTAATAAGAATTAGCACATTAGTTTTTACGTGCGAGTTCGTGAACGCAGATAGAGCAATATGAAATTAAATAAACAAGACATTTTAAAGGCCTTAAAAACCATTACAGCACCAGGTGAAGGCGAAAATATGGTTGATAGTGGTGCCGTAACTAATGTGGTAACCTTTGCAGATGAAGTTATTATTGACATCACCATTAAAAATCCAAGTCTGCAAGCGCGTAAAAAAACAGAGGTTGAAATTTTACAAACCATACATAGACAGGTTTATGAAAAAGCAAAAATAAAAGTCAACATAAGAGTTGATGCTCCAACTACAACACCTAAAAACGAAATAAAGGGCAGACCTATTCCTGGCATTCAAAATATTATCGCGGTAGCCTCGGGTAAAGGCGGTGTTGGAAAATCTACAGTAACGGCAAATTTGGCTGTTACACTCTCAAATATGGGATTTAAAGTAGGCATTTTAGACGCTGATATTTACGGACCTTCTATTCCTATTATGTTCAATATAGCAACAGAACATCCCCTATCAGTAACAATAGACGGTAAATCTAAAATGAAACCCGTTGAAAGTTACGGTGTTAAAATACTATCCATAGGCTTCTTTACAAAACCAGATCAGGCTGTAATTTGGCGCGGACCAATGGCTTCCAAAGCCTTAAATCAAATGATTTTTGATGCGGCTTGGGGAGAACTAGACTTTTTATTACTCGATTTACCTCCAGGAACAGGGGACATTCACTTAAGTCTTATGCAAGCCATGCCAATTACTGGGGCAGTAGTAGTAAGTACCCCGCAAAACGTAGCACTAGCAGATGCCAAAAAAGGGGTTACCATGTTTCAACAAGATAACATTAATGTACCTGTATTAGGAATTGTAGAAAATATGGCCTACTTCACTCCTGAGGAACTTCCAGATCATAAATATTACATATTCGGTAAAGAGGGAGCGAAACATTTAGCGGAAGATCTAGAGGTGCCATTTTTAGGCGAAGTGCCTTTAGTGCAAAGTATTAGAGAATCTGGCGATGTAGGCAGACCTGCAGCTTTGCAAATAGACACCCCAACACAAGCCGCCTTTGAAGCCATAACGCGAGAGGTTGTTCAACAGGTGGTTTATAGAAACGAGGTTTTACCTGCTACAGAAGCCATAAAAATTACCACGATGGCAGGTTGCTCTGCAATTAAAAAGTAAATAATCCATGTCTCCCCTCAACTTTAGTGAGGTAAGATTAAGGGAAATAAAAAGTAGATGAGCTCAGAAGAATTAATTTTAAATGTAGAAAAGGCCCTTGATGAAATCCGTCCCTTTCTTCAAAGTGATGGTGGCGATATTAATTTGTTGTCTATCGACGATGGCACTATTGTAAAGGTGCAACTTGTAGGAGCATGTACATCGTGTAGCGTTAACCAGATGACCTTAAAATCTGGTGTGGAGATGACTATAAAAAAGTATGCTCCGCAGATTGAAAAAGTTATTAATGTTGACTAAGGAGTGTGACAATTGTCACAAACCAATTTAAAACACATTAGTAATTTTGAAACTTATAAAAGGAAACTAACCTGCAAGGTTTTTATAACCTTGTAGGTTTTTAATAATAAAGGTAGCAATCTTGAGATTTCTGCCTTCATAGGAATTAGATGATTACAACAGATATACTTATAATAGGCGCGGGTCCAACTGGACTTTTTACGGTTTTTGAAGCCGGACTCTTAAAACTAAAATGTCACTTAATAGATGCATTACCACAGGCAGGAGGCCAATGCTCTGAAATTTATCCTAAAAAACCGATTTACGATATTCCCGCATATCCAGAAATTTTAGCAGGTGATTTAACCGAAAAATTATTGGAACAATGCAAACAGTTTGAACCGGGTTTCACCTTGGGCGAACGCGCAGAAACCATTGAAAAACAAGATGATGGTAGTTTTATTGTCACCACTAATAAAGGCACAAAACACCAAGCACCCGTGGTTGCAATTGCAGGCGGATTAGGGAGTTTTGAGCCGCGAAAACCATTGCTTGACACTATTTCTGACTACGAAGATTGCGGAGTGGAATACATGATTAAAGAGCCAGAACTGTACCGCAATAAAAAAGTGGTTATCGCGGGTGGCGGAGATTCAGCATTAGACTGGTCTATTTTTCTTAGCGATATAGCCTCTAGCGTTACTTTAGTGCATAGACGTAATGAGTTTAGAGGCCATTTAGATTCTGTGGAAAAAGTTCAGGAATTAAAAAATCTTGGAAAAATAAATTTAATCACTCCTGCTGAAATTACTGCAGTACACGGCAAAAATAAACTAGAAAGCGTTGAAGTCACCAAAACTGATGAGGCTCCTTTCACTCTTGAAACCGATCATTTTATTCCGCTTTTTGGACTTTCACCAAAGTTGGGACCCATTGCAAATTGGGGACTTGAAATTGAAAAAAATGCCATAAAAGTGAATAATGCTTTGGATTACCAAACCAACATACCTGGTATTTTTGCGATTGGAGATGTGAACATTTATCCAGGAAAGTTAAAATTGATTCTCTGTGGTTTTCATGAAGCGACCTTAATGTGTCAAGCAGCTTATCAAATTATTAATCCAGGTAAGCGCTACGTTTTAAAATACACAACCGTTAGTGGAGTTGACGGATTTGACGGTACGCGTAAAGAAGCACCAAAGGCCGTTGTTAAAGCATTTGATTGAGTTGTTATTTCATCCTCAATTTTTATTGAGTCTCAAAGTAACAGTGCATACACTTTAAAATGAAGAGACACCGCTTTTGTTCTTTAGCTATCTGAATTAGAAATTTAAGTTATAGACTGAAACGAATTCAAAAACCATACTTAGAACAAATTGTTTCTTTAAAAAGAAACTGTTATCTTTGTCTAAATAGTGGAATGAATAAATCCAAAATTTAAAGCCGAGTTTATGGGGGAAGTCGACGAATTTCTTAAAAAAATTAACGGTAAAGCGAAGCGGAAAATAATTTATAATATCCGAAAAGCTCAAGTTTTAAATGACAGCAATCTTTTTAAAAAGTTAACACCAAATATTTGAGAATTTAGAACACTTCATAACAAAACGTATTGCAGACTTTTTGCATTTTGGGACAAAACCGACCAAAGTTAAACAGTAGTGATTTCGACACATAGAATTGAAAAGACTTCTGCAAAAAAACCCACAAAGGAAATCGCAAACACCGAACGGTTAAGAAGACAGTATTTTAAAGCAAAAACAAAGAAATATGGCAAATAAAGAAATCAAGACCCACAGTTTAGACGAAATAACGGACAAGCACATTAGAACAAAAGGAACAACCAAACGAGATGAATTTGAGAACGAATTACGCCTCGACTTAATAGCTAAGGCAATCAAACAAGCTCGAAAGGAGAGAAAATTTACTCAAGCTCAACTTGGAAAATTAGTTGGAGTTCATAAATCACAAATTTCTAAAATTGAAAATAATTTGACTGATGCGCGATTTGAAACAATTCTCAAGGTATTTCGTGCGCTTAATGCTAAAATTAATTTCAATGTTGAACTATTAAATTAAAATTGAGTTAAAAGACTTTAAATTTCAACTTTTGCAATCCTAGTTAAAGTTATTGATAGTTTCAGTTACTTATCATTCCAAAGCTTCAATTCTCACGTGATTTTCTATCTTTGCTTCATTCGTTTAGTCAGCTACCTAACCACAGCAAAAAATTTCAAAATAAATATCAAGAGCTCTTATATTGTTCTGTGCATCCACTACAATAAACCTAACATTAATTGATGTCCACTTTTTTTGGGACTTAAAATATGGAACAAGATATAAACATTACAGTGATAGATAGAGACGGTGTAAAGCATCAAATTGAAGCACCGACAGATATGGCTATGAATCTTATGGAAGTTGTGCGGTCGTACGAGCTTGCCCCAGAGGGCACCATTGGTATTTGTGGTGGTATGGCAATGTGCGCCTCTTGCCAGTGTTATGTTTTAAGTGATACCGAACTTCCAGAAATGCGAGATGAAGAAGAAGCGATGCTTTCTGAAGCATTTAATGTGAAGGAAAACTCCAGACTGAGCTGTCAAATTCCTATTACTTCAAATCTTGAAGGTTTGGAAGTAGAGTTGGCTCCAGAAAGTTAATTGAACTTCAATACCGGCAAAGCAAAAAATACTTGCTCATTTTTCCCTTTTAAATAATTTTATAATCTATCAAAGCTAAAGGCCCATCTTGTAATACACGGCTTATTTGAAGCGTCCCGTTCTCTGTACAATCAACCTGCCATTTAATTAATAAGTTTTCACCATTTTCAATTTAAAGACCTATAATGCTTCTTGGATGTACACAACTTCCAGCGTTAAAAAAAGCAATATCGCCAGGCTCGGGAAAACTCGGCCGATGTGTATGTCCCATAATGCTGATGTGATTATGATTTTCTATTATCCAATTTTTCGTTCTCCGTTCAACTTTAATAAGCTCTTTGTAGTTTTTTGCTGGACGGGCGAGATCCGCAATACCCATAACATTTAAAGGTTTCCAAAGGATACGGACTAAAAATCGACTCCATCTCCAGAATGTATAATTCCACCAATCGGCTTGGTGACCATGTGTTAAAAAAAGTTCTTGTTCGGTTTTAAAATGTTTTAAAATGATGCCTTCATGAAACTTAATGTCACAAAATAAGTCTTCATCTTTACCAGTTTTGGGATCGAAAAAAGTTGATAAATGCTTCTCAACATAATCCGCATCCCGATAAACCATATCGTGGTTACCTCAAATCATATGCAAACGTCCTTCGTCATGAAAGTGCTTCAGCAACATATAGACATTCTTGTGTGCATAAAAGATGGACTCGAACGTGAGATTTTCCCAAAGTTCATCACCATAACCTATTTCACAATACTGAAATCCTTCAGTATAATAATGTTTTAAGGCGTGAAAATAGATGTTTCTATTATTGGCAAAATCGTCTGCAAAGCTATTGTCTCCCCTATGGCAATCGCTAAACAGAATAAACTTACTACTGTCGTCAAAATAGACAACCTCAGCAGTATTGTAAACACGATCTAATCTCGTTTTTGAAGACATGAAAAACCTTTCAACTAAAGTAGTAAATCTTATTCAATTTTTGTGAGCGCTAAAGGAAGTAAGCGCTCCACAAATGCTGTATACGCCAACTCAGAAGGATGTAAACCATCTGAAGCTAATAAATTCGGATTCTCGAGACCTTGACGTGTAATATCAGTGATATAAACAAAGGTTATATTTTCTTGATTACAGTAATTTTCCGCAAAAGCATTGTATTGGTTTAATTCTTCTGAAATCGTCTCAGGATTGCCACTGTATTGTCCGAAGGGGGTAAAGGCATAATCTGGAATGGAAACCACAATTACCTTAGTGGCATCGCCATTAGCCGATGCCACAGCTGTTGACACCAACTCAGGAAACTCGGTTTCATAAAGTGAAAAAGGGCGGTTTTGATACTGATTATTCACACCGATTAAAAGCGTGACCAAATCATAATCGTTAGTCAAATTTTCATTGGCTATAGCATTGATTAATGCCGTTGTGGTCCAACCTGTCTGTGCTATAATTTTTAAAGAAAAATCAGCCTCAGATTTTAGTAGCGCTAAACTGTCTACGAGTTGATTTGGAAATCTACAGTCGTCACAAACACTAGCGCCAATGGTATAACTATCACCTAAAGCTAATAGCTTAATGTTTTGTGGAGTTAGAACAGGAGTTTGTAAATCATCCGTAGTATTACAGGAGAATAAACAGAAAACTGCCAATATAAAGACACCAAACTTTTTCATAGTGTTGAAGATACAATTTTGCGGATCTTATAAGAAGATGATATTAAAACCAATCCATCTTTCATAATTCGTTATATATTGAGAACCATAAATTGGAAGCATACTCAAGCAAGCCTTGTAACTATAATTCAAGCGTGCTTGATTTCACGCATTTCGTTTTGCTTCGCAAGGTACTTTTATGAAAATATATTTTCATTTCAAGTAATGCTCCATGTGACAGCAAGTATTAATTCTACTTTTAAATTATAATTAACAGCTTACTTAAATGCATTTAATCCCGTAATATCGAGTCCGGTGATGAGTAAATGAATATCGTGTGTACCTTCATAAGTAATCACACTTTCTAAATTCATTGAATGACGCATAATACTGTATTCACCCGTAATACCCATACCACCTAAAATTTGTCGGGCTTCGCGTGCAATGTTGATGGCCATATCCACATTATTGCGTTTTGCCATTGAGATTTGAGCAGAAGTGGCCGTGCCTGCTTCTTTCATTACTCCGAGTCTCCAAGCTAATAATTGTGCCTTGGTGATTTCGGTAATCATTTCAGCTAATTTCTTTTGCTGCAATTGAAATTGTCCAATAGGTTTTCCAAACTGCATGCGCTCTTTACTGTATCTTAAAGCGGTGTCGTAGCAATCCATTGCTGCACCAATAGCGCCCCAAGCGATTCCGAAACGTGCAGAGTCTAAGCAACCTAGTGGTGCGCCTAATCCCGATTTGTTAGGTAATAAATTTTCTTTAGGAACTTTGACATTATCAAAAATAAGCTCACCAGTAGAAGAAGCTCTCAGCGACCATTTGTTATGCGTTTCTGGAGTTGAAAACCCTTCCATACCGCGCTCTACGATGAGTCCGTGAATACGACCATTTTCATCTTTTGCCCAAACAACGGCAACTTGACAGAAGGGCGCATTAGAAATCCACATTTTCGCCCCATTTAAAAGATAATGGTCTCCCATATCTTTAAAATTGGTGGTCATGCCACCTGGGTTACTACCATGATCGGGTTCTGTGAGTCCAAATGAACCCATCCATTCACCGGTTGCGAGCTTTGGAAGGAATTTCTGGCGTTGGGATTCATTACCGTATTTCCAAATCGGATACATTACTAATGACGATTGTACAGAAGCCGTACTTCTTACGCCAGAATCGCCGCGTTCAATTTCTTGCATGATTAAACCATAGGAAATTTGGTCTAAACCAGCACCGCCATATTCCTCAGGAATATAGGGTCCGAAAGCCCCAATCTCTGCCAAACCTCCAATAATAGATTTTGGAAATTCTGCTTTTTGAGCCGCCTCTTCAATAATTGGAGAGACATCGCGTTTTACCCACTCTCTTGCGGCTTCACGTACTAACTTGTGCTCCTCGGTAAGTAATTCGTCTAAGTTATAATAATCTGGTGCTTCGAATAAATCTGGTTTCATTCTTTTAATTTACTAATTGAATAGCAAAAATAACGAAATCGTTTTCATTGCCCAATAGAAGCCTTACATTTTCAAATAAAAATCCTTAGTCAAAGCCACATAATCTTCCGTGTAGTTATGCCTCGACGTTTCTATAATTAATTCGGCAGTTTCTATATCAGATACTTTTGATGAAAATTCGATGAGACTGCGTTTAATTTCAGAATCTGCATGACCTTTTACCTGTAAAATCCGATCTGGAAATAAGCCCACTTTTGAAGCTAAGTCTATAAAATTTGATTCTTCTTTAAAAGGAATAATAACCGAAAACAGGCCTGCTTCTGAGAGCAAATGCGCCACAGCATAAAGTATATGCTCAAAAGGCATGGCGTCGTTAAAACGCGCTTGGTCTCTGGCTTTTGAGTCGGTTTTATAATCTTCTGAATAAAAAGGAGGATTACAAATGATGAGGTCGTAGGTATCGTCTATTTCCTCAACAAATTCCAATAAAGACGCATGATAGCAAAATAAGCGGTCGGCCCATGGGGAATTTTCAAAATTTTCTGTGCATTGCTCATAAGCATCGGCATCAATTTCTAGAGCCTCTATGTTTTGTGCAGCGCTGCGTTGCGCCATCATTAGACTCAAAACTCCAGTCCCAGCGCCAATATCCAATACGGAGATGGGTCTATGCTTTAAAGACGTCCAAGCACCAAGCAAAACGGCATCTGTACCAATTTTCATGGCACAGCGGTTTTGGTTTACGGTGAATAGTTTAAATCTAAACGGTTTTTTCATTTTGTCATTCTGAACTTGTTTCAGAATCTTTCATTTTTTAGATGCTGCAATAAATTCAGCATGACATGATTAATCTAAATAAAGGTCAATCAACCCCTCAGGCACATTAACTTCAATGACTTTATGTTTCCGATCTACCTTCACAATAAACTTGTCGTTCATAGGAATTAAAATTTCAGCACCATCTCTATCCACCTCAAACAAAGCTTGGGCCGTTGTATCGTTAATGCCCGTAATTGTGCCCACCTCACCAAAATTTTGATCTTTAATGGTAAAGCCAATTACCTCATGAAAATAGAATTTATCACCATCGAGTTTAGGCAATAGGTCTAAAGGTAGATACATCTCAGTTTTTATTAAGGCGTCCGCATCGGCTTCAGTGTCTACGTCTTCAAACTTTAAACGCAATAAATCTGATTTGTGCAATTGAGAGCTTTCGATAAAAAACGGCACTAAATTTCCTCTTAGATCAATGAATATTGCATCTAAATTATCGTATAAGTCGGGCTCATCGGTGTCTAGCTTAGCCAGTAATTCCCCTTTAAAGCTATATTTCTTTACAATTTTACCTAAGTAAAAACAATCTTCTTTTTTCAAAATAAAAATTTTTGTCACACCGAGCATTACTGAGATAGAAATGTATTTTCATTGAAAGTACATTGCATAGCAATACGAAGTGCTTATGAACAATAATAACTATGTAAAGGTCTTCGACTGGGCTCAGACTCACATTATAACATTTAACAAAAAAACCCAGACACGAAGGTCTGGGTTCAAAAGTATAAAATTAAAATTTTTTACTCTTCTTCGTTCGAAGCTTTTGTGTCTTCAGTTGTAGCCGCCTCTGCTACTTCTTCTTCAACAACTGGAGCAGCAGCAGCAATACGTGCTTCATTTACTGCTTTTTCAGCTTCTAATGCTTTAGCTCTTGCATCGGCTTCAGCTTTAGATAAGCCCTCAGATTTTGCTTCTACTTTAGAGGTCTTTTCTTCTAACCAAGCGTTGAATTTTGCTTCCGCTTGTTCTTCAGTAAGAGCTCCTTTTCTAACACCACCAGCTAAATGATTTTTCAACATAGCACCTTTATAAGATAAAATTGCTTTCGCAGTATCCGTTGGTTG
>CAYMDB010000001.1:0-15530 GCA_964388865.1 uncultured Flavobacteriaceae bacterium | reverse complement strand
AGCACCGTCAACATTTAATTCAATAGTTGCAGGGTTAGTGTTTGGATTGTAAGCACCTAGTTTTTCTAAGTATTTACCATCTCTTTTAGCGCGAGCATCCGCAGCTACGATCCAGTAATAAGGTTTTCCTTTTTTACCGTGTCTTTGTAATCTAATTTTTACAGGCATAATAATTAATTAGTGAGGTTCTCGACCTCTGTTATTAATGAGGGCGCAAAGATACTATTTTTTTTTGAAACTCAATATATTATTTCAGTTTAACTTAAAGACTTTCAGTTGGGCTAAAAGAAAAAATAAGGATGGGTTCAATATTAAAAATTATTATACTTTTGGGATTCTTGTTTCGTTATATTTGAGGCAAAAACTAAATTTCCTTTTATTATTATGAAAAAACTACTACTCTTATCTTTTGTTTTTTTAACATTATCTAGTTGTGGCGAGGACATTCAATTCAACTCGCCTGCATTTCAAGGAGATCGCGAAAATGAACTTTGGAGAGCCAAAGCGTTTTCAGCAAGTATTGCTGAAAACGGATTCTTAACAATTACGGGGACGAATAACCTTGAAACAATTATACTTAAAGTACCAACTGCTACAGAGTCCACTTTTATTGTTGGTGATATTGATGCCAATGAAGCTGAATATACAGATGGATTTGGGACCGTTTTTTCAACAACTAATAGCCCTGATGAAAGTGTTTCTATTTATCCGGAATTAGGTGAGATAAGTATTGAAGAAATCGATTTTACCAATGCCACATTTACAGGAACCTATCGGTTTTTGGCTTTTGATGCTTCTGGCATGAATTCCGTTGGATTTACAAATGGCATTTTTTATAAAGTGCCTTTAATTTCAGGATCGCTTTCTACCAACCCCATAACCTGTGATGATATTACCGCAGATGTACAAGCCGCTCAGTTAGCTTATGAAACAGCAGTATCTTCAGATTTACAATTTATTAGTGCCAGTGAATTGGAAGCCACCTGCAATGCTTATGCACAAGCTTTAACCAATCAACGTACCTATTGTGGTGATGCAGATGGCAGCATACAGGCCATAATTGATGGCTTAGGAAGTTGCCAGTTGACCTGCGAGCAAGCAAGCGCTAATACTAACGAAGCACAGTCGCTATATGTTACGGCTACCATCGGCAATTATTTTGAAAGATGCGCACAATACTCCTTGTTCCTAGAAGAACAAATTGAAATTTGTGGCGATGCTGACGGAAGTCTGCAAACCATCGTAAACAGTTTAGATTGTGGTGATGCTGATGGTGATAGTATACCAAATGTTTTTGAAGATTTTAATGGTGATGGAAACCTTGAAAATGATGATATAAATAATGACGGCATACCAAATTATTTAGACGACGATGACGATGGTGATGGGATCTTAACCATTGATGAGGCCGTTGATGAAAATGGTAACCCAATTGATACCGATGGCGATGGTGACGTCAATTATTTAGATAGAGATGACGACGGCGATGGCTTATTTTCAAATTTTGAAAATGGTGACACCGATGGTGATGGAGTGCCTGATTATTTAGATAATGACGATGACGGTGATGGCATTTTAACTATAAACGAAAATGCAGACCCAAATGGTGACGGTAATCCTTCAGATGCCTTAGATTCAGATGGTAACGGAGTTCCAGATTATTTGCAGCCTAATTAAAAAAAACTTATAAATGAGTTAAAGCGTTATCCACTAGGGTGACGCTTTTTTTGTTAAGGCCTGTTAAATACTCATATCGTATGTTAAACTCTTTGACTTCAGGCGATATAAATTGTATCTTATTGAAAAGCAGATGTTAAACAATGCGCATCTTTAAAAATATGTATTGAAATTTAAAAATGAAAAGCCATTATGAAGTACGAAAAAGAAATTTCAGACCAATTAAATGAATTATTAATCAAAAACTACGACGCTGAAAAAGGGTATATCAATGCCATGAAAGATGTTGATAATGTGAACTTGAAAAAATTCTTCAAAGACATTGCCGCAGAACGCAGTCGTTTTGCACGCGAATTACGAACCGAAATTTTAACTTACGGCGAATTACCCGAAGACACAGGAAGTTTTAAAGGTAGCTTACACAGAAACTGGATGAGTTTAAAAGCAACATTCTCTTCTAATAACGAGGAAACAATCCTGAATGAAGCACTGCGAGGAGAAAAAGCCAGCTTAGAGGAATACAATGAATTACTAACTAACAATACGTTCCCATCACGGTTAATCCAGATGCTGCGAGCCCATAGAAATGCCATTGAAGCCGCCATCAATTCGGTGAAGGTATATGAAGACGTTTTGTCTTAATCCTTGCACATTTGTAAAGTTGAAAACCATGCGAGTGTGTGGTTTTTTTTGTATAATTCAGGCTCTTATAAAATACCCAGTATTGGGTATTTTTTTAAATATAAACATTTCATAAGTTTAAAGTGCAATTAACTAAAGCTTTATATTATGAAAAAAATTACGCTTCTTTTATCTTTTCTTCCTTTATTTATTTTTGCACAAAATTCTGGTAGTTTAAACCCGAACTATGGAACTAATGGAATAATAGGTGTTTCAAGAACTCTTCCTTTTACTATAGGAGATGCGACTTTACAAGGGAATAAAATACTAATTTCAGGTCGCATTCAAACGGGTCCTACTAGCTTGACAGATATTATATTGCGCTATAATAATGATGGTTCTATTGATAGAACTTTTGCAGATAATGGTATCATAGAACTAGATGAGTCTGCATATTCATTTTCGTACGATAATTATATAGAAACTTTTGCTGATGGGAAATTTATTCTTTGTAACAATATAAATTATAATAATGGTAGAGCTATATTACTCAATAAGTATACAGTTAACGGGGAAAACGATATAAATTTTGGTACTAACGGGGGTTTATTTTTAGATTATTTACCTTACAATGCCAGTGTATCAAACAAACCGTTAATTGTACCAGATGCTAGCAAAGTTGTTTTGCCAATAACTATGTGGAATTCTGTGGGAAATAGTCCAATAGGCTCTACTTTGCATAAACTTGAGTCTAATGGAACTATTGATAACGAATTTGGAGACAATGGATATGTGAATTTTGAGGGCAAGCTTATAAATTCTATTGACAGGAATACTTATAACGGTAATTGGATAGATGAGATTTTTGGTGGGTTAGAAGGTGATATGTTTTTATCAATGCGAATACCAGGTTCTCAACCAAATCATTATCCACAATACGTTGCAAATTCGGGTGCTTTTACAGATAACTTTGGCAACTCAAATTTTAATGATTTATTTACGAGTCGCTTTTATGAGACTGAAGACATAATTTTAGGAACATCTGTTTCACTCTCTTTATTAACGAGAAATGGTAATTTTTATGCGAGATATTCTGATGAATCTCCATCATTTAGTTATAATACTACAATGTATAATGTTTTCATTGGGGCTTCATCTCAACAGAAGCCTGGTTTTAAGGTTTTAGAGAATGGCAATTATATTTTATTTGGATCAAAATTTCCCACTACGACAGATGGTAATTTCGTGATTAGTAAAATTGGCTATAATGATAATGATGGTGACGGTTTAACTGATGATTTTGGAATTGACGGTGTTAATGAATTTGATTTAAGTGGAGATGATCGAATGATAGACTGTTTTGAAAAGCCGGATGGTAAAATTGCTTGTGTCGGAAATTCTAATAATCAAGATGGTGGACTAAGAAGTCTATCCATGGTTCAAGTGGCAGCAAATGGAAATTTAGACAGTAGTTTTGGTGATGGTGGTATTTATCTGGGAAATCCATATTTTAAATATAATAACGGAGTTTTGGTTACTAGATATAACGGTATTACTGGTCAACCTAGAACGGATTGGATAGGCACAGCGACAGAGCCTTATTCTGGCAAACAGCGTTTAGAAGTTGTTTATCCAAATAGCACTCTTTCAAGCACTTTAACAAGAACATTATTTAATGAGTTAAACATAAGTAATGGAATATCCTATATAGCATTTACAAATAATATAGATGCTGCTTTGGTCGTAGGTTCTGTAAATAATAATAATGGTAACAACAACTTTATGTTGTATCGTACTTCAATTTACGGTAACGAATTCGGTGGTTTAACCAATGAAATAGTACAAACAGATATTAATAATGGTAGTGATGATAGAGCTACGGCAGCTGTAATTCAGGATGATAATGGCGTAAAGAAGATACTTGTAGTAGGTGAGAGCGATGGAAATTTAGCGATGGTAAGATATTTTGCTGATGGTGCAGATGCTGGTTTAGTGGATACTTCTTTTGGTAATAATGAAATTTTAAACAGAAGTGCGAGTCAAAGTTTAAATGCAATCCCTTTTGTTCCAACTCAGGTACAAAGCACAGCAGATGGTACCTTGTATATGTCTGGTGAAGAAATAATTGATCAAGAACACAGATTCAGTTTAAAAAAGTTTGATGCTAATGGCACAGAGGATATAACATTGGAAGCTTTTGATACACTTACGGATGTGAGTAACGTTGCCCAAGACTTTGAGATATTAGCAGATGGCAGTTTTGTTGTCATTGGTCAAACAGGTAATTATGAGACAAAAATCAGAAAATACAATTCTGACGGTTCCCCAGATGTGAATTTTGGGGTTAATTCGTATCTGTATTTATATACAGGTAGCAGTGCAGCAGGTCTAAACGATATTATTGTGTTAAGTGATGGTAGGATTGCTGTGGTAGGTTATGTAGATGACGAAGCCTTAGTAAGTTTGTTTGATATCAATGGCAATTTAGATTCAGTTTTCGCGAATACTGGTGTATTAACATCATCATTTAATTTTGATTCGGTAGTATTAACTTCAGTTGAGCAAGTAGATGAGAATAATATATTAATAACAGGAAATAGCAGCTTAGAAGGTAATTCGGATTTATTTACAGCTCAAGTTCTAATCACTAACAGTTTAGATATTAATGAGTACGATTCTGATGACTTCACGCTTTACCCAAATCCAACAAAAGATAAACTAACAATAGCATCTAATAATAACATACCAATTGATACTGTTGAATTCTATGATGTTTTAGGTAAGCGTATATTAACCATATCTATAAATTTTGAGAACATCGATGTGAGTAAATTAGCTTTAGGTACTTATTTTGTTAAGATTAAAGCAGGATCTAGTAGTGTTAGTAAAAAGTTAGTTATTAATTAAATTCAATAAAAACATACGCTCTGTGAGAAAATTCACTTTGTTTATATTATCGTTATTCATTATTTCTTGTGGTACAGAAGACGTTAATGATAATTCCCAAAATCCAAATGATGGTAACAACCCAGGAGATACAGACGTTTCTGGTTTTTACCGGTTTTTGTACCTTAGATAGTGAGGTTATGGAAGGCTTTGGTATAAATATAAGCGGTAATGCATATAATCCTACATGGACAGAAATTCAAAACGGCAATTGTAACCAATAAATGAGAATATGAGAAAAAAGATTATAATCAAATTAATTTGCCTTTTCATTTTGGCCTCTTGCGACACAGCAAGTGAAAACGAAGCTAATATTGACAATGGTGGTTTGTTTGAAGATTTACAAGCGCTAAAAGCAATTTATGAAGCGAACAATTTGTATGTTTCAGACCCAAGGTGGGATACTTTAGACCCCTCAGTATTTGAATTCTTATTAGAACTTGGTGCAACTGCAAGTGGTCCGGGAGCGGACATAACAGAATTTAGAATAGTAATTCTTAGTTTATCTTTTAAAGAATTGACCACTATTCCCTCTGCTATAGGCGTGCTTACTGAAGTAGAACTTCTAGATTTATCTGATAATGAGATAACGAACATATCAGAGGAAATTGGCAATTTAACTAAGCTTAAAACCGTCTATTTAGACAGTAACCAACTTTCTTCGCTACCTGAAAGTATTAGCAATTGGACGATGATTGAAGAGTTCAGCATCCGGGATAATCAACTTATTTCTTTACCATCTAATATTGGTGATTGGTCAAAAGTAGTGCGCTTAGTCTTTGCTGACAACCAACTTTCCGAAATTCCTGAATCTATTGGAAATTTAACGCTATTGGAATATTTATATATTAACAATAATAAATTGATCGCACTTCCACAAAGCATAGTTGGCCTTACATCTCTACAATGGTTAACGCTAGAAAGTAATGACCTGACAAGCATACCTGAAAGTATTGGTTTACTTGAAAACCTTACACATTTATTTGCACCATTTAATGAATTAGAAAGTCTTCCTGTTGGAATTTCAAATTTACCAAATCTTCGAATTTTAGGACTTCAAGTAAACTTTTTTTCAAGTGTTCCAGCAGAGTATGGCAGTCTTAGTAGTCTCTCTTTATTAAACTTATCTGGAAATCGTGTTTTATTATGTTTGCCACAGGAAGTTTGGGATTTGAGGTCATTTGGCACTACTATACGCACAGATTTTATTCAAGGAGACACAAACTGTAATGATTAAAAATATCAAATGGGTTGTATTTTTGAAAACAAAAACGGATGCTGGTAAAGTGATTAATAATTAAGGTGTTAATTAATAAAATCAAAACAAGCATAAGGTGCAAGTTAATTACTTAGGAATCAACTTGCACCTTTTTTTGTTTATTCATCACTTAACATTTTTGTAGGTTTAAGACTCTGAAACAAGTTCAGAGTGACAAGTCTATTAGGTCTTGGTTTAACAATCAACTCCAACAGTCTGTCATGCTGAATTTAGTTCAGCATCTCTATTTTAATTTATAGAGTGAAAACTCTGAAACTAGTTCAGAGTGATAAGTCCAATAACTTGCACTTTTTTTGTTTAAAACTCTTCACAACTTCATTTCAAAAAAGTACAAATTTTACACCTCCTATCCTTTTGTCATACTGAACTAGTTTATTCATCAAATAGATAGTGAAATAATTCTGAATTCATGAATCTTCGATTTCAGCATCTATTTTGCATATTTCAGACAAAGACCCTGAAACAACCCCAATGGCGATCGGGACAGGGTGACGAATCTTAATTTGGTCTCAGTTTAACAATAATCACCATCAATTTGTCATGCTGAATTGAGTTCAGCATCACTTTCCTACATAAACAAGTCTCTTAAAAATTAAGGATAATCAGATATCGATAACGAGTCTCAAAGAAAAATTAAAAAAGTCTACAAGCAATCCAAGCTTACATGTGTAACGTTAAAATTTCTTGAGAAATTAAGTGGTTTAGGTTACCATAGGTTTTAGACCAGTCCTTTTGAACAGCTACTTTTTTCATCACTTGGTTGGTAATCAATTTTACAGCATCAGTCTCTGTGGTGTCTAGCTGAATTTGAACAGCATTTACTACTTGGTCTTTAAATTTTGACAACTTTGCCCGATAAGCAGCATTGGCTAACCAAGTTTTATAGGCGTCAATTTCTTCATTTATAATTACAGTAACGTTTTCCGCTGCTGCTAATCTCTCTGTTTTTGTCTCTTCAACTTCAACAGAAATGGCATCTAAATCGTAAAAATCAATAGCCTTAGTTTCTGCTAAGGCTTTATTGATATTGTGTGGTGCAGCCAAGTCTATTAATAAGGTTCTTTTTGAAACCCTAAGATCTGAAATTAAATTTGTGCAATTACTTACCGCACTAATAACAACATCAAAATCGCCGAGATTATTAGAAAGAACAGACTCCCAAGGATAGGTATTACAGCTATTAAATTCTGCCAAATTTACCGCCTTTTCAGAACTTCGATTGCTTACATAGATATTCTTAAATTTAAACTTAGAATTGTATTCAAATAATTGTTTAACAATTTCGCCTGCACCTACAAATAGTATCTTTTTTGATTTCACATCATCGTTACCAAAAGTATCTCTAACAACCTTTAAAGCTTTGTAGGCCACTGATGTGGTGCCATCTCTAAAGTTAGTCTCGTTGCTAATGCGTTTATGGGTTTTAAACACTGTTTGTAAAGCTCTCTCTAATAAAGAACCTTGCATTTTATGGTGCATAGAAAATTGATGTGCTTTTTTAATCTGTGAAATTATTTCAGCATCACCAAAAACTAAGGACTCTAAGCCAGAGGAAACGTGAAGCAGGTGGGTTAAAGTCGACTTAGTAGTATCACTCGATACAAAAATTTTGCGTTCTGAGCATTTATTTTCAAGACATTTGAATTCTATAAACAAGTCCATCACCATTTCAGATGTAGCACAACTAGCTTCAAAATAAATTTCAGTTCTATTACAGGTGGCTAAAATAAATAGCCCGGAAACAGCTTCGCAACGACTACAAATTAAATGCATAAGTTGCGTTTTGTCATTTTCAGATAGGTGATATTTTTCTCTTTGATTGGTCGTTGCTGTTTTGTGAGAGATACTAACATAGCCTAAGATGTCATTCATAGTATTCATATAAAATTTAAGTCTATTCCAAAAAAAATCCTTAACTTAGGGTACGAAAGTAACTAAGACTTTAAGTAAATAACATGATGATTATCATCTTTTAGTTTAACAAGTAGTCTTACTTTCGTTTAAAATTTATTAAACAAATTAATTAAATATCTCAATATGAAAACACTCAAAAAACTTCAAATTAGTTTTATAGTTATTTTGCTTGGTGGCATTTTGTCCTCCTGTACAAATGATAGAAATGAACTAACACCAGTTGACAATTCAGATCAGATAGCTTACGAAGCTGCTAGTGCAGCAGTAGGAAGTCAGCTCTACAATGATTTTACCAAAACACCAGGCTGGGATGGCCCTTCTGATGCCAGCGTTAATGTAGATGATATTACGGGCTACAAAGATTTTTACAGATGTAAACAATGTCATGCTTGGGATTTAAAAGCCAGATTTGCGTCCTATATAGATAGAGCTCCTAAAGTTACAAGACCAGACGTCTCTACTGTAAAATTAACTAACTTGCGTTATGCAGACCTTAAAGTTGTATTTGATGCCGTTAAAAACACAGGTGGTGCGGCTGTTGACCCTTCAAGGACAGCAGATGGGACTAATCCTGCCCTTGGTGGTAATAACCACCCTGATTATGGAACCATACTTACAGATGGTCAAATTTGGGACTTGGTTAAATTCTTACGAGATGGCGCCTTTGATACTGATAATCTTTACGCTGTAAATACCGTAGGGGCTTATCCTACAGGTTCAAGATCATTCACAGACATTGGACGAGATGGAAACACCCAACTTGGGCAAACTTACTACAATAACAATTGTGCTGCCTGCCATGGAGCTAATGGTACTACATTAGATCTTGGAGGGCGAAGTATTGGTAAATTTGTTAGAGATAAACCATACGAACTACAACACAAAGTTCAGTCAGGTCAATTGGGAACAGCTATGGGACCTTCACCAACAAGTTTTGAAGAAATTCAAGGTTTCTTAAAATTGGCCTCAGATCCAAACGTATTTCCAGACTTAAATTAAAAGCATTAATAAATTGAAGTAAAATACTTGACAACAATTGAGATTTTGAAAATCAAGAATTGTCAAGAATTTTACTTCATTAAAACTATAAAATAATGAAAAAAATAATTTATTTCTTATCGTTTGTTATCGTGCTTTTAAGCTTGCAAGGCTGTTATTACGATGAGCTACCCGCAGACAATGGCACACTACCAACTAATATTTCATTTAGTAATGATGTTCAAAGAATTTTTAATGTTAACTGTGTGAGTTGTCATAATGGAGGTGTAATTCCTTTAAATCTAACCTCAGGTAATTCTTATAATGCCCTTATTAATGGGGATTATGTGATTCCTTCAAACGCTAATGGCAGTATTTTGGCGCAGTCGCTTCTAGGAGAAGGTCAGGCTATAATGCCACCAAGTGGGTCTTTAAGCACTTCAGATATCAATAAGGTTCTACAATGGATTAATGAGGGAGCCCTAAATAATTAGTGAGCCATAGAAAAACTATCATATTCAAATAATTATAAAACTTAATATTATGAAACACTATATTATATTCATATTGGCGCTTTTAGTTCTGCCACTATCCCTATTCGCTCAAGAAGAGGAAGAAAAGGAAGAATACAATAGCATTAATCCTTTGGTAAAAACACAAAGTAAAATCGAAAGAGATGCCTTTGAAAGTACCGCTCTAATCGATAACCAAACCGATAGAGTAAGCCAAAAAGGAACTTTAGAATTTGTAATGAATCACCGATTTGGACTCGTTAATAACAGTCCAAATGACAATGATTTAATAGGAATTTGGGGCGCAGCAAATATTAGACTTGCGGTGAGTTATGCCTTAACAGATTGGGTAACCCTTGGCTTTGGTTCAACCAAAGACAGAAGACTACAAGATTTTAATTACAAGTTAGCCTTGCTAAAACAGACCAGAGATAATAAATTTCCTATAAGTGTATCTTATTACGGAAATTATACAATTGACGCACGTCGGAAAGAGAATTTTCAATTTACAGAAGATCGATACTCATTCTTCAATCAAATTATTATCTCAAGACGTTTTACCAGAGAGTTTTCATTCTTAGTCTCACCAAGCATCTCTCATTTTAATTTGGTAGAAAATGGGTTTAACAATGATGTTTTTGCTCTAGGATTTGGTGCGAGATACAAAATATCTCCTCAAACTGCTATCACAGCAGAATACACAGAACCATTTAGCAACGATGATACCATTCAGCCAGGCGTAAGTGTAGGTTTTGAATTTGTAACAGGTTCGCATGCGTTTCAAGTATTTATAAGTAATTACAGAGGTATCGTACAACAACAAAACATTATGTTTAATCAAAATGATTTCTTTGATGGTGATTTCGCTATAGGATTTAATATCACGCGTCTTTGGAATTTTTAATCCTAAAAAATGAAAAACGAAGACGATAAACCAACAAAAAAATTCGCAAGAGGTAAATTTTTAACGGTGCTAGGTAGTGCCTTATTAATCCCATTAGTATCTAAAGCGCAAGCTTTAGGCATAAAGGAGGAGGAACCTGCAGATACAGGTGAGGCAGATTACCAAATATTATTAAAACCAGACGGTAGCACCGTTAAAGTGAAACGGCAAAACCTCGACAAATCAAAGACTATTAAAAATAAATTGAGCAACCCAGCACTTAAATCTTGGTTAAAAAAATGAGTTGTGTAATTCCATTCTTGGAATTAAACTATTAACATATGGAAGACAAAATAAAACAAAATAGAAGAGATTTTTTGCGCAAAGGGGCACAATTTGGTTTAGTTGCTACGGCAGGTGGCGTAATGCTTACTCAGTATTTTTCAGAGCCCGCAAATGCAGCTACTAATGAAGACATGATTGAATTGTTAACTACTGATGGTGAAGTGGTTTTAGTACCAAAATCTCAAGTAGAAGAACATCATAATGAAAGTGCATATAACCCACGAGAGGGTTTTCCTGACAAAAAATTTGTTATGGTTGTTGATTTAGCGAAATGTAAAAACGCTAGGAAATGTCAAGAAGCCTGTAATAAAGGTCATTATATCACTGGTGAAAATGCTTGGCTTAAAGTTTACAAAATGCAAGAGAATGTAGAGACTGCACCTTATTGGATGCCAACTCAATGTCAGCATTGTGATAAACCACCATGCGTAAAGGTATGTCCTGTAGACGCCACTTTTAAGCGAAAAGATGGAATTGTTTTAATAGATAATGAACGTTGTATTGGTTGTAGATTTTGTATGGCCGCCTGTCCTTATTCTGTTAGAATTTTTAACTGGGAAGAGCCCGAACAATTTGAGCTCAATATGGAACAAGAAGAAGCTAAATACACCCCTGATTACTGCGGAAAACCTAGCGTAAAGGGCACCGTAGATAAATGTGATTTTTGTCCGCATGAAACTAAAAAAGGAAACTTGCCTTTCTGTGTTGATGCCTGTCCTAACAATGTTTTTTCTTTTGGAGACATGTATGAAGATGCCGTAACCAATGGAAGTGGAGAAACATTTAAACTAAGTGAACTTTTAAAAGAGCGCGGAGCGCACCGCTATATGGAAAGTTTAGGGACTGAACCAAGTGTCTATTATCTACCTCCTGTTGATCGTACCGATGCTTTTGAAGCTGGTCTAGAAAATTATACACCAACCCAATCCGTTTTTAGAACCCCTGAAGAATGAAAAAGAGCGCAAGTTTAATCGTCGAAGAATTAGCACCAAAGAAATTTGGCATCAAAGGTCAATTATGGGTCGTATTTTTATGTGTTGTTATTGTACTAGCACTCTATGCGTATTACCAACAATTTACTAAAGGCCTTATTATAACAGGAATGCGAGATTACGCCCTTTGGGGTGTGTATATTTCTAACTTTGTTTTTTTTGTTGCCATAAGTTTAGTGGGATCCTTGGTGACCGCCGTCCTGAGATTATCGGGCGCAACATGGAGCACACCGATAACCCGAATAGCTGAAGTTATAGCTGTTGCAGCGATAATGATGGGCGGACTTACCATAATTATCGATATGGGACGACCAGACAGAATAGCCAATATTTTTATGTACGGTAGATTACAATCTCCTATTATATGGGATGTTTTGGTGATATCAACCTACCTTTTAATTAGCTTACTGCTGCTCTATTATCCGTTATTGCCCGATTTTGCAATACTTAAAAAACACTTTAATAACCGACCGAAACTGAGCAAGTGGTACAATAAATTTTCATTGCATTGGACGGGAAGTAAAACACAATTCAAAATTTATAACAAATCTATCCAAACACTTTCCGTGTTAATTATACCTGTTGCTTTTGGTATTCATACGGTAACCGCATGGCTATTTTCTACCACTTATAGACCGGGGTGGGATAGCACAAATTTTGGACCCTATTTTATTGCAGGTGCCTTTGTTGCTGGTTCAGGAGCAGTGGTCGCTATAATGTATGTATTGAGAAGAGCCTATAAACTCGAAGATTATATTACAGATAAACACTTTGATTATATGGGTAAACTCCTAGTTCTGCTATGTCTTGTCTATCTCTACTTTAACGTTAACGAATATTTAGTGCCGGCTTATAAAAGAACTCAAGAAGAATCAGCTCATTTATCAGACCTCTTTACCGGAGATTACTCTCTAATGTTTTGGTTAGCAATTGGAGTCGGATTGGTTCTGCCTATCCTTGTTCTTATTTTTAAAAAAGGACGTAAGCCTTTACCTCTATTTATCATTGGTTTAATAGTTGTTATCGGTGCCTGGTGGAAACGATATATCATCGTTACCCCAACCTTACTGCACACTTTTGTACCTATGGAAGGGGTGCCAGAGAGCTGGCACGAGTATTGGCCAACATCCTTAGAGTGGATGGTAACCTTCGGAACCTTAGCTGGCGCCTTATTAATTATGACCATTTTATTTAGGTATCTACCTATTATCCCTATTCACGAAACTATCGAAGAAAATGAAGAACGAGAAACAGTATAATTTTGCCCAAGAACAAGCTTCAATACCTCTAAAATACACCTGATGAAACTTAAATCAATAACATTATTCGTGCTCCTCATATTTATCACATACAGTAACGTGACGTTTTCGCAAGCTAAAGTAAAGCCACGACTGTCTGTAAACTACATAAAGGATTATAAGGATGGCCCAACAGTGAAAACCTTGGTGCGATACAAGAAAGATAGAGCCTATCTGCCAGCTCAAAATGTAACATTGACCTTGTTTAAACAAATCAATCCACAGATTGATGATGAAAATGTAGATGAAGTAACCGAAACCGAAACCTACATTAAGGTTGACGAAGCACAGACTAACCAAGATGGGGAAGCCTATTTTTACCTCAATCCTGATACAATTGATGCCGGACTTCAACAATATGAAGTTAGGCTAATAAACGACCAAAATTTTAAAGATAAAAATCAATCTGTGAGTTTTGAAGATGCTGTTATTGAAGCATCCATAGTAGAAAATGAAGACTCCAGAAGTATTAAAGTAATATTTAAAGATGCACTCGGCGAACCTGTATCACGCCAATATCTTACCGTAAGACTAAAAAGACTTTACGGATTGATGCAAATTGGTGAGGAGCCCTATTATAAAACCGACGATGATGGAGAAATATTAGTAGAGCTAAAAGAAGAACTCTTCAGTAAATCAGGCAATCTCGATTTTATCATAAAACTTGATGATAGTGACACCTTTGGCACCATTATTGAAAAGGTAACAGGTAAGTTTGGCGTTGTAATGGAATCAAAGGATAGCTTCGATGAAAGAACCATGTGGGCATCTGCATTAAAAGCACCTTTAATTGTGTTAATTGTTCCAAATATATTACTTTTAGGTATCTGGGGAACCCTGTTAATCTTAATATTTAATCTTTATAAAATTTTTAAACTTCAATAAATCAATACATATGAAAACACTTTCTAAAATTACACTGCTTCTTATAGCTTTTTTATCAATGTCCTTTGCTTTAAAATCAACAAGTCAAGATCCTTGGGACATTCCTGCTAAATATAAAAGCATGAAAAATCCAACAGATGCTTCCGATAAGGAAGGTGTCTTAGATGGAAAATATATATACGCTAAACAATGCGCCTCTTGCCATGGTAAAAGTGGCATGGGAGACGGCTCTAAAGCAGAAGACTTAGAAGGTTATTTGGGCGACTTTAGTGATCCTGAGTTTTTCGAAGAACAAACCGACGGTGAGTTGTTTTATAAAATAAGTAAAGGACGTGGTGATATGCCAACGTTCGAAAAGAAAATTAAAAGCACTGAAGATATATGGTTGGTGATTAATTATATTAAAACCTTAGCCGATTAATAAAACAGTGCAATGAAGCTAAAGAGAATCGTCTGGATCAATTTCAGACGATTTTTTTTGTTCAAAACTCTTCACAACTTCACTTTAAAAAAATTCAAATTCTGTGTAATTTTATGAGCTAACTTTTCAAAAGTCCCTTTCCTTTGGAAAGGGATTTAGGGATAGGCTATAAAGGAGATTTTATATATGTATTTAATATTCGACACCGAAACCACAGGATTACCAAAACGCTGGGATGCGCCAATCACCGATACCGATAACTGGCCACGCTGTATTCAAATTGCATGGCAGTTACACGATGCCATGGGAAATTGTATTGAGAATCACGATTATCTGGTAAAACCTGAAGGCTTCAATATTCCATACGATGCGGAAAAAATCCACGGCATCTCAACAGAATTAGCCCAAGAACAAGGAATTCCCTTGACTGAAGTCCTAGAGAAATTTAATATAGCGCTGGCTAAAACCAAATTTGTAGTCGGACAAAATGTGGGCTTCGATTTAAATATTATGGGTGCTGAATTTATTCGTGAAAATTTTGCTAGTAATTTACTAGACCTCCCTGTTTTAGACACTTGTACGGAGCACACCGCGAATCTGTGTAAAATTCCTGGCGGAAGAGGCGGTAAATTTAAATTACCAACCTTAACAGAACTACATCAATTTTTATTTCAGCAGCCTTTTGCTGAAGCACATAATGCTACGGCAGATGTTGAAGCTACCGCCCGTTGCTTCCTAGAACTCGTTAGACGAAGAGAATTCACTACTACGCAACTCGA